>NZ_JBEXSH010000555.1:0-5945 GCF_040613555.1 Streptomyces sp. NPDC006265 | reverse complement strand
TGGACCCTAGACAAGTCCCATCGTTGCAGGTCAGGAGCACTCTCCGCGTTTCTGATCACCTACCGGACGCCCTGCCGCGTGAAAGCGCGAGGCTAAGGGGCAACGCCCCGGATGGGCTGCATCCGCAGGGGCACGGTCCGCATCATCACCAGGGCGGCTTCAAGTTCCCGGTAGGAGCGGGCTGTCGGTGATGCCCCAGATCCAGACAGCGTGTTCGGGCGCGTCCCGGATTGCTCGGTGGTCTTGGCGATGTTGTCCGCTCCCAGCAGCCGCAGCCTGCCGATGGCCAGGTTCCGCAAAGCGGCCATCGCCCGCGGCGCGCTGCCGGTGTGGACGGTGGAGGCATCCTCGGCGAACACCACATCTCTGACATGGTGGCTGGAATTTTCGATTCCCCAGTGCCCGCGCACATATCCGCCCAGGTCAGCAGGGCTGGCCTGGTGGGTGTCGAGGCTGGTGACGGCGTAGACCGTCTCCCGGGTCTGCCGCCTGCCGCTCTCCTGGCGGCGCCGGTGGATGCGCAAGGCCAGCCGTGCTTCCGGGAAGGCGATCCCGCCCAGGTTCGCCGCGATGGCCATGGTCTTGACCGAGCGGGACTCCCGCCGCCCGTGCCCGGTCCCGGAGACGGTGTGCGCCACGGGCACCTGCTCCCACGGCAGGGCCTTGACCTGGGCCGACGCGGTCGGCTGGTTTCCCTTGATCACCGCGATGTAGTGGGCTCTCTTCTCCTGCACCAGCCAGCGCACCTGGTCCTTGACGCTGTGCAGGGCGTCGAAGGTGACCACGGCGCCGGCCAGATCGAGCGGTTCCAGCAGCGGGCGGAAGGCGGCCGTCTCGCGGCCGGCGTGATCAATCAGGGCCTGTATTACATGGCGTGGCTGATGGCGCACAAGGACGCCTTCCGGAACCTGGTCCGCGACCGGCTCGGGGTATCGGCCGCGTCCCAGGTGCTGTGGAGCGCACCCCGGCTGATCTGTGTCGCCGGCGATTTCACCCGATGACGGCCGGCTCACCGACCCTGACGAGGACAGGTGAGATGGTCGGCTCCATCGAGGACGGCTTCGGGACGGGCTGAGCCCTGTGCGCCCGGCGCGCACCGCACCTCAGGGCCGTGATCCGCTTCACACCGGCGACCGGACAGGTCCGGGCCTTACAGGGCGTAAAGCGACCGAAGAATGGATAGGGGCTATAAGGCGAAACGCGGGGAGTGTCCGACGTGCCCGGACGCCGGGCGCAGCGGCTTCAGGAGGGGGAGCGCGCATGGACGGCCGGCCCTTGTATCTCGAACCGCGGCTGGAGCCACGGCTGAGGTCGCTCGTGGCGGCGCACGGCACGCTGCACTCGATCATCGACGCACTCGGTTCACCCCTGCACATCGTGGTGCCGGATCAGATCGCCGAGAACCTGGAGCGGTTCCGGTCGGTGTACCGGGCGCACCGTCTGTCGGGGCAGGTCTTCTACGCCCACAAGGCCAACCGGTCCAGCGCGCTGCTGCGGCGGCTCGCCGCGACGGACGCGGGCGTGGACGTCGCGTCGCTGGGCGAGTTGCAGCACGCGCTGGGTGCCGGCTTCGGCGCGGACCGGATCACGGCCACCGGGCCGAAGAACCCCGAGTTCCTGTGGCTGGCGGCACGTACGGGTGTCACGGTCGGCCTCGACGGCGTCGCCGAGCTGGACCGGCTCGCCGCCCTGGTGCGCAAGCACGCGTTCGCCCCGGTGCGGGTGCTGCTGCGGCTGTCGGGCTTCGAGACGTCGGGTGTGAAGGTGCTGAGCCGGCGCAGCCGTTTCGGTACGCCGGTACGGGAGTTGGAGCCGCTGCTGGACGCGGTCGGGCGGA
This sequence comes from Streptomyces sp. NPDC006265, assembly GCF_040613555.1. Classification (NCBI taxonomy): domain Bacteria; kingdom Bacillati; phylum Actinomycetota; class Actinomycetes; order Kitasatosporales; family Streptomycetaceae; genus Streptomyces; species Streptomyces sp. NPDC006265. The sequence continues at coordinate 4,108 of NZ_JBEXSH010000555.1, read as the reverse complement.
ACGGTGACGCGGTCGAGCCGACGGGGGTGGCTTTCCATCTGGACACGACGAGCGTCGCGGAGAAGGCGACGGCCCTCGAAGGGTGCCTGGCCGCCCTGGAGTTGTGCCGGAGCCGGGGTCTGCGGCCCCGGGCCGTGGACATCGGCGGCGGGTTCGGCGTCAGCTACCTCGCCGAGCGGGTGCAGTGGGAGGCGTACACGAGCGGGCTCACCGCTGCCGTCCTCGGCCGGCGTCCACCCCTGACGTGGGGCGGGCACGGCTACGGGCTGCGCAACGAGTCCGGCACCCTGCGCGGCACGCTGGGCCTCTACCCCGCCCACCGCTCCGTCGCCGGCGCCGCCTACCTGGACGAGCTGCTGGCCCAGCCCGCCGCCTCGCTGGGCGGACGCCCGCTGGCCGCGCTGCTGCTGGAGCACCTGTACGACCTGCACACCGAGCCCGGCCGGGCCCTGTTGGACCAGTGCGGACTCACCCTCGCGCGGGTCCTGGAGGTCCGCGGCCCGGAACCAGGTGGGGAGCTGCTGGTACGACTGGCCGCGAAGGCGGACGACATCGCCCTGGAGGACCACGGAGTGCTGATGGACCCGGTCGTCGTCCCCGGAAGCGGAGCCGGGCCGGGCGAGGGGCCCTTCGCCGTGCACCTCTTCGGCAGTCTCTGCCTGGAGACCGACCTCATCACCCGGCGCACGGTGTTCCTGCCGCGCCGCCCGGAACCCGGCGACCTGCTCGCCTTCGCCAACACCGCGGGCTACGCCATGGACTTCCACGCCACGCGCGCCCAGCACCAGCCCGCCGCCCGCAAGGTCGCCGCCTGGCAGGACGGCGACGCGTGGCGCTGGTGCCTCGACGACCAGTTCTGGCCGATCACGCCCTCGGGGGGAGTCCAGTGAGGTACGACAGCATCACGGAGGCGATAGGCAACACCCCGCTGCTGCGGATCGACCCGGCCGTGCACGGCCTGCGGAACATCGACCTGTACGCCAAGCTGGAGATGCTCAACCCGTTCGGCTCGGTCAAGGACCGGGCCGCCTGGAGCATGGCGCGGCCCCTGCTGGACGAGGCGGTCGAACAGGGCAGCCAGGTGGTCGAGTTGTCCAGCGGCAACACGGCCAAGGCCCTCGCGGTCATCGCGGGCATGCACGGCCTGGGCTTCAAGAGCGTCACCAACCGGATGCGGGTCCCGGAGATCAAGGACCTCCTGCTGCTGCTCGGCGCGGAGATCGAGGAGCTGCCGGGGCAGAGCGAGTGCCTCGACCCGACCGCCACGGACGACCCGCTGACCCTGTTCCACCGGACGCTGTCGGCCTCCGGCAGCACCTATCTGCACACCGACCAGTACTTCAACCCGCGCAACACCGAGGCCCATCTGACCGGCACCGGGCCGGAGATCGTCAAGGACCTGGACGGCCGGGTCCCGGACTGGTTCGTCGCCTGCGTGGGCACGGCCGGTTCCTCCACGGGCGTCGCCCGCGCCCTGCGCGAGGAGGACCCGTCCGTACGGGTGCTCGGGCTGGTCGCGGCCAAGTCGGACTTCATCCCCGGCATCCGCACCATCGACGAGGTGCAGGAGGTCGGCCTGTTCGACCCGGAGACGTACGACTCGATGGAGTCGGTGAGCGCCGACGAGGCGATCGAGGGCATGCTCACCCTGAACCGCCGCTGCGGCATCCTCGGCGGCCCCACCGGAGGGGCGGCCTACCACGGCGCGATCCGCCATCTGCGGGCCGTGGACGAGGAGTTGACCGAGCGCCGGACGGCGGTGTTCATCGTCTGCGACCGCGTGGAGAGCTATCTGAGCTACGTCCGGCAGCGGCGCCCCGATCTGCTGGGCCGACCGCCCCGGAAGAACTCGCCGGCCGACCTGTCCGACGCCGAGGTCGGCGCGGCGCCGTCGATCGGCGTGGCCGACGCCCGGCGCTGGATCGACACCGACCGGCCGCTCGTGGTCGACCTGCGCAGCCCGTTCGCGTTCGCGGCGCTGCACATCGACGGGTCGGTCAACATCGTCGACGAGCTGTTCGCCGAACTCCTGCGGGGCGGCCTGCCGTTCAGCGGGCGCCGACCGGTGTTGCTGGCCTGCCCGGTCGGCGAGCAGTCCGCGCGGTACGCGGCGCTGCTGACCCGGATGGGCCACCCGGACGTGCGCAGCCTGGCCGGCGGCATCATCGCCTGGCGGGACGCGGGCGCCCCCCTGGTGCGGGACTGACCGGCATGACCGCACCGATCACCCGCGAGGATCTGCGCCCGTGGCAGGAGGCGCTGCGGGCCGAGTTCCCCATCGTCACCGGGCACCCCGAGCTGGCGTATCTGGACAGCGCGGCCACGGCGCAGAAGCCGCGGGCCGTGCTGGACGCGGTGCAGACCTATCTGACCACGTCCAACGCCAACGCCGCGCGCGGCACCTACACCTGGGCCAACCGGACCACGGAGCTGGTGGAGCGCACCCGCGAGCGCGTCGCCCGGTTCCTCGGGGACTGTCGGCCGGAGCGCTCCGCCGTCCACTTCACGAGCGGCACCACCGAGGGACTGCGGACCGTCGCCCGCGACTGGCTGCCGGGGTTCCTGCGCGACGGCGACGAGATCGTCGTGCCGGACGCCGACCACCAGGCCAACATCACGCCCTGGCTGGAGGCCCGGCGGCTGCTCGCGCGGGAGGGCGTGCACGTCTCGGTGGTGCCGATGCCGTACCAGAGCGGCTCCGGGGACTACGACCACCGGGCGCTGGCCGAACGGGCGGGCCCGCGCACGCGGTTCGTCGCCACCACCCATGTGCACCACGTGTACGGCGGCGACATGAACGTGCAGCGCATCCGTGAGGCCGTCGGGCCCGACGCGGTCATCTGCCTGGACGCCGCGCAGAGCGTCGGTCATCTGCCCGTGTCGGTGGCCGAGTTGGACGTGGACTTCGTCGTGTTCTCCGGGCACAAGGCGCTGGCGCTGCCCGGTTCCGGGGCGGTGTGGGCCCGGCAGGCGCGCGGGCCCGCCTTCGTGCCCGGCGGCTGGAGCGGCACCCCGAACACCGTGGGCATCGCCTCGCTGGAAGCGGCCCTGGACTGGCTGGACGCGGCCGGCGTCGACCGGATCGAGCGCTGGACGGCCGATCTGGCGGCCCGGCTCACCGAGGGGCTGCGCCGGCTGGACGCCTACGAGATCCTCGGCTGCCCGCTCAGCCTCGCCGCCGACTCGGGGGTACAGCGGCGGCAGGGCATCGTGACCCTGCGGCACCGCGCCATCGACTCGGGCGACCTGGGATTCATCCTGTTCAGTCACGGTTTCATGGTCCGTTCCGACCATCACTGCCAGGGCGACGCGGGCGAGAAGACCGGTTCGGTGCGGGTGAGTCTGCATGTGTACAACACGGATGAGGAGATCGACCGGCTGCTGTCCGTTCTCGCCTCACTCCAGTGACATCACCCACCGGGTGTCGGCCGCCGACCAGGCGTAATGGGAACCGTTTCCACCTGTAGGCTCGGACGGGCAGGAGTCAGGTGCGAGACGGCGAGGTGGCACGACCGGATGGGGCTGAGTCTGGCGACGGCGGAGCGATGGGTGGAGCGCTGGGAGCTCCAGCAACAGCAGTACGCCGTCGACCGCGAGGAGCGGTTCACGGTGATCGCCGATGTCGTCGAGCACGTCACGGCGGGGCGCGCGGGGCCGCCCCTCGTCGTGGACCTGGGCTGCGGGCCCGGCTCCCTCGCGGCCCGGCTGATCCGGCGGCTGCCGGACGCCGAGATCGTGGCCGTGGACCGGGACCCCGTCCTGCTGGAGCTGGGCCGCACCCACCACCCGGACGCGGCCCGCTATGTGGACGCCGAGATCGGCGCGCCCGGCTGGGTGTGGGCCCTGGATCTGGACCGGCCCCTGGACGCGGCGGTCTCCACGACGGCTTTGCACTACCTCGACCGCGACACCCTGCTCGGCACCTACCGGCAGCTCGCCGCCCTGCTGCGCCCCGGGGGCGTCCTCGTCAACGGCGACCACCTCCCCCAGGGCGAGACGGGCCCGGCCGGGATCAGGCCGCCGCCTGCTCCCCCGCTGCTCGCGCCGCCGCCTCCGCCCCCGCCGAGACCCAGCTCGGAGAACGGCACGTCCCGGCTCGTGACGGCGT
>NZ_JBEXSH010000554.1:0-5947 GCF_040613555.1 Streptomyces sp. NPDC006265 | reverse complement strand
GTCGCCGGGGATGCACAGCGCCGCCGCGGCGGCCACCAGCGCGACCGTGCCGGCCATCGCGAAAGCCAGCAGATAGCCGTGCAGGGTGGGCACCGGAGCGCCGCCGACCGGGCTGGTGTGGTGTACCAGGACGGCGGCCACGGCGGCGCTGGAGCCGGCCTGGCCGATCGTGCGCATCAGGACGTTGACTCCGTTGGCGGAGGCGGTCTGCTCGGGCGGCACGGCCCGCAGGATGAGGGTGGGCAGCGCCGAGTAGGCCAGGGTGGTGCCGATCGCGACGACCGTGGCGCCCGCGACGATCATCCACAGCTCGCGGCTGTCGGCGATGCGCACGGCGTACCCGGCGGCGATGACCGCCGCCCCGAGGGCCAGGGTGACGCGCGGCCCGCGCGCCGCGGAGATCCGGGCGGAGACGGGCGAGAGCAGGAGCATGACGATGCCGCTGGGGAGCAGGCACAGGCCGGTGGCGACGATGGACAGCCCGAGTCCGTACCCGGTGGCCGCGGGCGCCTGCACCAGCTGGGCGGTGACGAGGGTGTTGGCGTAGAACGCGAATCCGGCGAGCAGCGCGGCCACATGGGACAGGCCGACCCGGGGCTGCCCCACCAACCGCAGGTCCACCAGCGGCCGTCCGGTGCGGAGCTGCTGCCACGACCACAGCGCGAGCACGACGACGGCGGCGGCGAACAGACCCACGACACGGGCGCCGCCCCAGCCCCACTGCCCGCCCTGCGACACCCCGAGCAGCAGGCAGACGAGCCCGGTGGCCAGCCCGATGGTGCCCGGTACGTCGAAGCGGCCGGGCTCGCGCACCGGCGACTCGCGCACGGCCCACCACACCAGGGTCACGCCGGTGGCGCCGAGGGCGCTGGTCACCCAGAACATGGTGTGCCAGTTCGCGTACTGCACGATCACCGCGGCGAGCGGCAGGCCGAGCGCGGCGCCGATGCCGACGGTGGAGCTCATCAGCGCCACGGCCGATCCCCGGCGCGCCGGCGGCAGTTCGTCTCGCAGGATGCTGATGGACAGCGGGACGACCGCGGCGGCGGCCCCGGACAGGGCGCGCGCGGCGATGAGCACGGCGATGTCGGAGGTCAGGGCGCACAGGATCGAGCCGGCGGTCATCAGCCCGAGTGCCGTCATGAGGACGCGCCGCTTGCCGTACATGTCACCGGCCCGGCCCAGGACCGGGGTGAGGACCGCGCCGGAGAGCAGGGTGGCCGTCACCATCCAGGAGACGGTGCCCGCCGAGGCGCCGGTGAGCCGGGGCAGGTCGGGCAGCAGGGGCACGACGACGGTCTGCATGACGGCCATGAGGATGCCGCCGAACGCGAGAACGGGGACGGTGAGCCGTTCCCGGAGGGTGCTCGCACCGGGCGGCTCGGGTATCGCGGCGGACTGATCCATCGGCTCTCCAGCGGGCAGCGCCGGTCGACGACGCGGGTGAATTGCCATTCACCATAGACGGTGAATGGCAATTCACCCAATGTTCGGCGGACTATTCCCGCGAGGCCAGCGACCGCGCGTGCACGGTTCGCGCGACCTTCGGCCCCAGCCTGATCCAGCCGTGGGCCGTTTCCACGAAGGCGAAGATGAAGGCGTCGAAGACCTTGGTGGTACCGAGCCAGACGTAGTGGTTGCGCCCGGGCGTGAGCCGGCTGCCGAAGTCCGTGGCATGGGAGGTGCGCAGGGCGCTGCGGACGCCGTCGGCCGCCACGATCAGATCGGTGCCGGAGGGCAGGTCGCCGGCGGTGATCTCGCGCTCGTACTCCAGGCGTACACCGAGGTCGCGGGCCCGGGCGACCTCCGCCGACTCCGGGTCCTGCTCGTGGAGCCGGTCGAGCAGGTGACGCCGGTACGTCACGCCCCAGCCGTAGGTGGAACCCCCCGGGGCACGTTCGTAGACGGTGATGCCGTGGGGCGGGTCCTGCCGCTTGAGCAGGATCGAGAGATACAGACCGGCGGGCCCGCCGCCGACCCAGGCGACCTTCACGCACCCCCTTGAGAATTACCGAGAGCTGTCGATTGTTGACGCAGAGCAGCAGGGCGCGGCCGCCTCCGGCCGGACCGCCGGATCGCGCCAGTTTCGCGGCGTGACGCGTACCACGACCCGCGTACCGCACGGGCAGAAACATCCGTCACAGCACCTCTCGCGGGCGGAATTTCCCCTTCAGTACGAGCACACAGCCCCCTCGCAGCAAGATCATCTTCGTTCAACCTTGCACGACATAAGGGGAATTGCCCGGATCGCAGCCAACCGGCTCGCGTGGATTTTTCCCGGTAGCGGGCGGCCCGGTAGGCATGCGGGGTCATCAACCCGACCCTCCCAGGAGGTCCGTATGCCGGAACTCAGCCGTCGCAGCGCGCTCACCGCCGCGGCCGTCCTCGCCACGAGCGCCGGGACGTTGTCAGCCGTCGTCCCGGCCTCGGCCGCCGGGCACCACGACTCCCCCGGAACCTTCGACGAGGTCTACAAGGGGCGCCGGATACAGGGCCGGCCGGCCACCGGGTCCGGTCACCACGCCCATCACGGCGCGGGATACGCGGTGTTCGTCGACGGGGTCGAGCTGCATGTGATGCGCAACGCCGACGGCAGCTGGATCAGCGTCGTCAGCCACTACGACCCCGTGGCCACCCCGCGCGCCGCCGCCCGCGCCGCGGTGGACGAGCTGCAGGGCGCGCCCCTGCTGCCCTTCCCCGCCAACTGACCCGCCCCACAAGGCATCTGGAGCACCCGCACATGGCTGTCCGCAAGAACCAGTCCACCCTGACCGCCGACGAGAAGCGGCGTTTCGTCGCCGCGCTGCTGGAGCTGAAGCGCAGCGGCCGTTACGACGGGTTCGTCACGACGCACAACGCGTTCATCGTCTCCGACACCGACAACGGCGAGCGGACCGGGCACCGCTCCCCGTCCTTCCTGCCCTGGCACCGAAGATTCCTGCTGGAGTTCGAGCAGGCGCTGCAGTCGGTGGACGCGTCGGTGTCGCTGCCGTACTGGGACTGGACCGTCGACCGTACGCCGCGCGCCTCGCTGTGGGCGCCCGACTTCCTCGGGGGCACCGGGCGGGAGCGGGACGGCAGGGTCACGGACGGCGCGTTCTCCGCGTCCGGCGGCAGCTGGCCGATCAACGTGCGGGTCGACAGCCGTACGTTCCTGCGGCGCTCCCTCGGTTCCGGGACGCGCGAACTGCCGACCCGGGCCGACGTCGAGTCGGTGCTGTCGATGTCCACGTACGACATGGCGCCCTGGAACAGCGGCTCGGACGGCTTCCGCAACCACCTCGAGGGGTGGCGGGGCGTCAACCTGCACAACCGCGTCCATGTCTGGGTCGGCGGACAGATGGCCACCGGGGTGTCCCCCAACGACCCGGTGTTCTGGCTGCACCACGCCTACATAGACAAGCTGTGGGCCGAGTGGCAGCGCCGGCACCCCGGCTCCGGCTATCTGCCGACCGCGGGCACGCCGAACGTGATCGACCTCAACGAGACGATGCGGCCCTGGCACGACATGAGCCCGGCGGACCTGCTGGATCACACACCGCACTACACGTTCGACGTCTGATCAGACGGTCGCGCCCGTGCGGCACTCCGGGTGGCCCCAGCCGCTGTCGTTCTTGGCGATGGGTTCGCCGGCCGCGTAGGGGCGGCCGCACAAGCACCGGCCGGGGAACTTCGCCTTGATGGTGCGCGTGGAGCCCTTCCCGCCCGCGGTCTTGGCGCCGGAGGCGCCGCCGCGCGGGCGGGCCCGGGGGGCCTTGGCCGGAGTGTCCGGGGCGGCCGGCGGCTCGGGGGAGCCGAGGCCGCTGCCCGCGGGCTCCTGGACCGTGGCGGCCTGGCTGGCGGCGCGGTCGGCGAAGTCGTTGAGCCGGTCGCCGTCGACCTGGTGGGCGGGGACGTAGCGGAACTCGACCGAGCGGCCGTCCAGGAGCTCATCGATACGCACGACGAGATCCTGGTTGGCGACCGGCTTGCCGGCGGAGGTCTTCCAGCCGTTGCGCTTCCAGCCGGGCAGCCAGGTGGTGACGGCCTTCATCGCGTACTGCGAATCCATGCGGATCTCCAGCGGCACATCCGGCTCGGTCGCCGCCAGCAGGCGCTCCAGCGCGGTGAGTTCGGCGACGTTGTTGGTGGCCTTGCCGAGCGGCCCCGCCTCCCACCGCTGCGGCGTCCCGGAAGCGTCGGCGACGACCCAGGCCCAGCCGGCGGGTCCGGGATTTCCCTTCGAAGCCCCGTCGCACGCGGCCACTACACGTTCACGCATGCGCTCGATCATGCCATGACCGCGGGGGCCGTCCGGCCGGGAGGTCCGGGGTCGGGGTGCCTGGGCGGATACCCTCTAGGCCACGTCGGTCAGCTTCGGCATCTCTCCCTCGGTCGTCGTGGTGTCGATCACCGAGAAGTTCGCGCCCTGCGGGTCGCTGATCGCCGCGAACCGGCCGAAGGGAGTGGTCATCGGGCCGAACCGCAGCACGCCGCCGAGCTTGGTGGCCTTCGCCACGGCCTCGTCACAGTCCTCGACCGTGAAGTAGACGTTGACGTACGGCTGCACCTCCGGCGGGAACTCCTCGCCCATCGTCATCCGGCCCAGCACGGAGCGCTCGCCCAGGTCGTAGATCCGGAAGTCCGTCTCGCCGTCCTGCATGTCCCGCTGCCGGTAGGAGAAGACGCCGGGGAAGAACGCGTCGGACTTGTCCGGCTCGCGGGTGAAGACCTCCGCCCAGGTGTAGGCGCCGGGTTCTCCCCTCGCCTGGAATCCCTCGTGGGTGCCCGCCTGCCAGACGCCGAAGACGACGCCACCGGGGTCGCGGGCCAGGCACATGGTGCCGAAATCGGCGACCTGCATCGGATCCATCAGCACCTCGCCACCGTGGTCACGGATGCGGGCTGCGGTGGCGGCGGCGTCCTGGGACGCGAAGTAGAGGCACCACTGCGACAGGCCTTCCTGGCCGGGCATGGGCGGGACGACGGCGGCGACCGCCTTGCCGTTCGCGTAGGCCTCCGTATAGTTGCCGAATTCCGCGGACGCCTCGGCGAAGGTCCAGCCGAGGACCTCGCCGTAGAAGCTCTTGGCCCCTTCGAGGTCGCCGAACATCGCGTCGGCCCAGCACGGGGTTCCTTCAGGTTGCACGGCCATGGCTGCGGCCCTCTCCGAATGAATGGATCTGCGTCAGGTCTGAGCGGAATCGTCTGCTTCCTCACGCTAGTCACCCGAGGGTGTGCTCGCGCGTCGAGCGGGCCGTCACACGGCGTGCGTCTTCCCTCCGGCGCCCGGCTGTGCTTGCCTGAGTGCCCTTTCGGTGGCCGGGGCGGGAGTTGCCGTATGCGCAAGCCGTGGGTCGTGGGAGTACTGCTGGCCGGGGTCCTCTTCGGCGGGTGCGGGGACCCCGCGTCCGCACCCGAGGAGCCTGCACCGGCCGCACCGCGCGCGTCGGCGACGACCCACCAGCGCGCCCCCGCCTCCCCCGGCCCGGCACCGCGGAAGGCCCCCACGGTGCTGTACCTCGGCGACTCGCTGGCCATGGAGGCCCGGAAGGTCCTGGGCGAGGAGTTACGCCGGGACCTGAGGGCGAAGTACGCCGGGGCCCCGTACTCCGGCACCACCGTGTGCGACTACCTGGAGGGCACGGCCGACCGTTCCCTGGTGCCGGCCGCGGACAAGGCCGCCGCGCTGGTGCGCAGGCTGCGGCCCGACTTCGTGGTCCTGCAGTTCTGGGGGAACTCCTGGGGCTACACGCCGTGCATGGAGGGCATCACTTACGACAAGTCCCCGGCCCGGTACTTCAGCCGCTACGACGCCGACGCACTCCGGCTCACCGAGCAGATCACCGCGGCCGGGGGCGGCAGCCGCCCGAGGATCGTCTGGGTGTCACAGTGATGGAAGCGTGTCCGCCGACAGGCCGGCTGCGTGATACGACTGCCGATCACCGGTGTCCCGGTCGACCGGGCG
>NZ_JBEXSH010000553.1:0-5961 GCF_040613555.1 Streptomyces sp. NPDC006265 | reverse complement strand
ACCACGACGCCGGGGGCGGCGCCGCGTTCGACCCGGTTCGCGATGGACCGGACTCCCGGGGTGGTCCAGTCGAGGGTGTCGACCGTCCATCCGAGCGGTTCCATGCCGAGTTCGGCGCCGATCTGGAAGGCGGCGCGGTTCCAGGCGCCGTAGGGCGCGCGGAACCACTCGGGGCGCTCCCCGTAGGCGTCCTCGATGACGTCGCTGGTGCGTTCCATCTCGGAACGGATCCGGCGACGGGTGAGGCGGGTCAGCAGCGGGTGGGACCAGGTGTGGTTGCCGACGACATGGCCCTCGGCGGCCATCCGGGCCAGCAGCTTCCTGCCGCCGGCGACCATTTCGCCACACACGAAGAACATCGCGCGCACGTCGTACTCGGCCAGGGTGTCGAGGATGTCCGGGGTGAAGCGGGGATCGGGGCCGTCGTCGAAGGTCAGCACCATGGTGCGGCCGCGTCCGGATACCTTCAGCGGTGCTTCGCGGCGTACCAGGGTCCGGCGGGGCGCGGCGCGCGGCGGGCCGTATCCGGTCACGGGCCGCAGCCGGTACGCGGAGGACTTGGCAGGCCGGGCCCGGGGTCCCGGGGCCGGGGCGGAGGTGACGGGTCCGTCCCCGGTGACGGTCGTGATCACTCCGGCCGTCGCGACCGCTCCCATGGCGCCGGCGCCGGCGATCAATGCCCGGCGCCGGGTGAGCAGCCGGGTGAGCAACTGATCCTTCTTCATGACTCATCAGTCGCCCGGCCGAAGGCCGCCGCACACGAGCAACACCGGTGCGGCGGCATACATTCACCCGTTCGGCCCACACGGGTGGGTCAGCGGCGGCGCACCAGGGGGAACGGCAGCGTCTCCCGGATGGTCAGTCCGGTGAGGAACATGACCAGCCGGTCGACGCCGATGCCGAGGCCGCCGGTGGGCGGCATGGCGTATTCGAGGGCGTCGAGGAAGTCCTCGTCGAGTTCCATCGCCTCGGGATCGCCCCCGGCGGCCAGCAGGGACTGGGCGGTGAGGCGGCGTCGCTGCTCGACGGGGTCGGTGAGCTCCGAGTAGGCGGTGCCGAGTTCGGTGCCGAAGGCGACGAGGTCCCAGCGTTCGGCGAGGCGGGGGTCGGTGCGGTGCTGCCGGGTCAGCGGGGAGACGTCGGTCGGGAAGTCCTTGTAGAAGGTGGGCAGCCGGGTCTTCTCCTCGACGAGCCGCTCGTACATCTCCAGGACGACGTCGCCGTGGCCGTCGTCGGCGGTGTACGGCACGCCGACGCGATCGCAGAGCCGCAGCAGCCCGGGCAGTTCGATGCCGGGGTGGATCTCCTCCCCGATGGCCTCACTGATGGCGCCGTAGACGGTCTTGACGGGCCACCGGCCGGAGATGTCGTGCTCCTTGCCGTCCTTGTGGGCGACGGGGGTGCCGAAAGCGGCGGTCGCGGCGCCCTGGATCAGTTCACGGACGAGGTCGAGCATCACGTCGTAATCGGCGAAGGCCTGGTAGGCCTCCAGCATCGTGAACTCGGGGTTGTGCTTGTAGGAGACGCCCTCGTTGCGGAAAGTGCGGCCCAGCTCGAAGACCTTCTCCAGGCCGCCGACGCACAGCCGCTTCAAATACAGCTCGGGGGCGATGCGCAGGTAGAGGTCGAGGTCGTAGGCGTTGATGTGGGTGGTGAAGGGGCGGGCGTTGGCACCGCCGTGGATCTGCTGGAGCATCGGGGTCTCGACCTCGAGGTAGCCGCGTTCCAGCAGGCCCTGGCGCAGGGCCTGGACGGCGGTGGAGCGGGCGCGGATCACCTGGCGGGCGTCGGGGCTCGCGACCAGGTCGAGGTAGCGGCGGCGGACCTTGGCCTCCGGGTCGGCCAGGCCCCGGCGTTTGTCGGGCAGCGGGCGCAGGCACTTGCCGGTGAGCTGCCAGGAGGTGACGAAGACGGTCGGCTCGCCCTTGTCGCTGACGCCCGCCTTGCCGGTGACGGTGATGTGGTCGCCGATGTCGGTGTCGGCGGTGAAGCGGTCCAGAGCGGGGCCGGAGCGGTCGCGGGTCAGGGCGAGTTGGTGGTCGCCGGACCAGTCACGCAGGACGGCGAAGACGATGCCGCCGAAGTCGCGGACCAGCATGATCCGGCCGGCGACGGTGACCTGCTCGCCCGGCCGTACCTCGGCGAGGGTGTGGGTGCGGGCCGGGACGCCCACCGGGTAGGGGTCGATGCCGTCGGCGCGCAGCCGGTCGAGCTTGTGGTGCCGGACGCGCACCTGGTCGGACAGGCGGGAGAGGGGGTCGGCGGGCTCGGTCCCGTCCCCTCCGGCGAGGCCGAGCGCCGCCAACGACGGCAGCCCCTCCGTGGTGGCGGGCCGCTGTCCGCCCTGCGGGTGCCCCTTTCCCCACAACGTGCGCATCGACGGTACGGAGACGAAGCCCTCGGCGATGCCGGAGGCGAGACCGACCCGGGCGAGGGAGGCGGCCTCCGCGTAGCAGAGGAAGCGCGGGTACCACTCGGGGCGGTACTTGGCGTTGGAGCGGTACAGGGCCTCCAGTTGCCACCACTTGGAGAAGAACAGCAGCAGGCGGCGCCAGAGGCGGAGCACCGGTCCCGCGCCGATGCGCGCCCCTTCCTCGAACACGGAGCGGAACACGGCGAAGTTCAGCGAGATCTTGCGCACGCCGAGTTTCGGGGCCACGGCGCACAGTTCGGCGACCATGAACTCCATGACGCCGTTGGGGGCGGTGCGGTCACGGCGCATCAGGTCCAGGGAGACGCCGTCCTTGCCCCAGGGCACGAAGGACTGGATGGCGAGGAGCCGGCCGTCCTGGTCGAGGGCCTCGGCGAGGAGGCAGTCGCCGTCGGCCGGGTCGCCGAGGCGGTCCAGCGCCATGGAGAAGCCGCGTTCGGTCTCGGTGTCGCGCCAGGCGTCGGCGCGTTCGACGAGCTGCCTCATCTCGTCCTCGGAGAGGGTGGAGTGACGGCGGACGCGGCAGGTGACGCCGGTGCGGCGGACCCGGTTGACGGCCTGGCGGGTGACGCGCATGTCGCGGCCGTCGAGGTCGAAGTCGAGGACGTGCAGGATCGCCTCGTCGCCGAGCTGCAGCGCGCCGAGCCCGGCGCGGACGAAGGCCCGGGCGCCCTCCTCCGAGGCGCCCATCACCGCCGGGACCCAGGCGTAGCGGCGGGCCACGTCCTGCCAGGCGGCGATCGCGTGCGGCCAGGCCTCCCGGTCACCTACCGGGTCGCCGCTGGCCAGGCACACCCCGGCCTCGACCCGGTAGGTGACGGCGGCCTTGCCGCTGGGCGAGAAGACGGCCGCCTTGTCGCGGCGGGTGGCGAAGTAGCCGAGGGAGTCCTGGTCGCCGTATCGGCCGAGGAGGGCGCGGATGCGGGCCTCCTCGTCGTCGTGCAGGGCGGCTTCCAGGCGCTGGGAGCGGAAGAGGGTGGCGGCGGCGTTCAGCAGGGCGAGCGCGCCGAACAGGCCGAGCAGGAAGTACAGGGCGTGCGGCGGGCGGCCGTCGAAGCTGTCGGCTGGCACCAGGCCGCCGCAGACCCGGTTCGCGGCCCAGGCCAGGCGCTCGCCGCGCGGCAGACCGCCCGGGAACGCCTCGACCAGAGCCCAGCCGACCAGGATCGCCACGACCAGGCCCGCCACCAGGACGGCCAAGGCCCGGCGTACGGCGGCGCGGCGGGAGGCGGCGTAGAACTCCCTGCGGGCGTAGATCAGCAGGATGAGGGCGAGGCCGCACACCACGAAGGAGGGGACGGATTCGGCGAACTCGCCGACGGCCATGCCGAGGATGTCGGTGAGGACCAGCAGCCCCAGGTAGATGACGACCAGCCACCAGGCGATCTTCTTGCGGGCACCGGTCGCGGCGGCGAGCAGGAACAAGAACACCGCGTAGGCGAGGTTGGCGCTGACCGGGACGAGCAGGAGGTCCAGGAAGCGGGCGAGGGGGCGCAGCCCGGTGCGCAGCGGGGGGATCAGCGCCAGCAGGGCGCAGAGCAGGCCGAGGGCCCCGAAGAAGAGGGCGAACCCCTCCGGTACCCGGCTCAGGAAGCCGTGCGCCCGGCGGGGCGGCCGTATGGAGCCTGAGGTGTCCTCGGCCGTCCCGGTGTCCGCGATGACGCTCATGCTTTCGACTCTAGGAACACCCGCGCCTCGTCGCCCGTCGAGCGCTCCCGCACCGCGGGGCCCAGGAGGCCCGGGCATCCCGTCCGGCACCCGCGTGCGCGGACTTCGCGTCCCGCCCGGCATTCGGACCGGGGGGTTCCGATAGCCTCGCGGCGTGACGGAACAGCACTCCCATCAGTTCGAGCGGGGCACGTACGGGCCGAAGGTGATCGTGGTCGGAGTGGACGGCTCCGAGTCCTCTCTGCGGGCCGCGGCCTACGCCGGCGGCCTGGCCCGGCGGCAGCACGCGCTGCTCGCCGTGGTGTACGTGCAGCCGGTGCTGGCGGCGGGCGCGGCGCTGGGGGTGCCGGTGGCCGAGACGACGGACGAGATCGCCGAGGACCTGGTGGCGCAGATCCGGGAGTCGGCCGAGCGGCTCAAGGGGATATTCGAGGTCCGGTGGGAGTTCCACACGTTTCGGGGTGACCCGTACAACGGCCTGGTGACGGCGGCCGACGAACTGAAGGCCGACGCGGTGGTCGTGGGCGCTTCGGAGCAGGCGGGCCACCGCATCGTCGGCTCGGTGGCGGTCCGCCTGGTGAAGGCGGGGCGGTGGCCGGTGACGGTGGTGCCGTAGGGCGACGCCGGATCCTGCCCGATCGCTGCGGGGAGTCTTCCGTTCCGGAGGGTGGAAGGCCCATCATGATCCGCCGTCAGCCGTTTGCCGATCGCGAAGAGGTGAGGCGCATGGCCGGGCTCCGGATGGGTGAGGGGATTCTCCGCCGCAAACCCATTGAGCAGATCGAGGAGACGGAAGCCGGCGAGGGCGGCGGGCTGGAGCGGTCGCTGGGGCTGTGGCAGCTGACCGCCGTCGGGGTCGGCGGCATCATCGGCGCGGGCATCTTCACGCTCGCGGGCACGGTCGCCAACGGCACGGCGGGTCCCGCCGTGCTCATCTCCTTCCTCGTGGCGGGCGTCGCGAGTGCCGCCGCCGCCCTGTCCTACGCCGAGTTCGCCGGGCTCATCCCGAAGGCGGGATCGGCCTACACCTACGGTTACGCGGTGCTCGGCGAGCTGGCGGGCTGGTTCATCGGCTGGGACCTGCTGCTGGAGTACACGGCGATCGTGGCGGTGGTCGCGATCGGCATCTCCGGCTACTTCAGCTTCCTGGTCGGCGAGATGGGGGCCGACCTGCCCGCCTGGATGCTGGGCGCCCCCGGTACCGGCGACGGCCACCGGGTCGACCTGTTCGCGGCGCTGCTGTGTCTGCTCACCGCCTACCTGCTGAACCTCGGCATCAAGAGCGCGGCGCGTTTCGAGACGGTCGTGGTCGTTCTGAAGGTCCTGGTGGTGCTGCTGGTGATCGGTGTGGGCGTGTTCCACATCGACACGGCGAACTACAACCCCTTCTTCCCGTACGGGGTGGGCGGCGCGTTCACGGGCGCGGCGACGGTGTTCTTCGCGGTGTTCGGCTACGACGCGATGTCGACGGCGGCCGAGGAGTCCAAGGACGCGCAGCGGCACATGCCGAAGGCGATCATCTACTCGCTCGTCATCTCGATGGTGCTGTACGTGGCGGCCTGCCTGGTGCTGACGGGCATGCAGGACTACAAGGACATCGACCCGGAGAGCGGCTTCTCGACGGCGTTCAAGTCGGTGGGGCTGGGCGGCCTCGCCGATGTCATCGCGGTCGGCGCGATCATCGGCATCCTCACGGTGATGTTCACCTTCATGCTGGGCGTGACCCGGGTGTGGTTCTCGATGTCCCGGGACGGGCTGCTGCCCAAGTGGTTCGCGAAGACCCACCCGACGCGGCACGTGCCGACGCGGGTCACCTGGATCGTCGGGGCGGCGTGGGGGGCGCCCCCCGGGGGGGGGGCGGT
>NZ_JBEXSH010000552.1:0-6018 GCF_040613555.1 Streptomyces sp. NPDC006265 | reverse complement strand
GGAGTCGGGGTGCCGCCCGAGGGGGAGCAGCTCGCGCCACATGGCGTGGAAGGAGCCGCCGCTGTTCTGGCTCACGCCGGGTCACCTTCACGCATCGGGACGCGGACGCCCCGCTCCCCCGCCACCGACTCCGCGATGTCGTACCCGGCGTCGACGTGCCGGATGACGCCCATGCCGGGGTCGTTGGTGAGCACCCGGCGGATCTTCTCGCCGGCGAGCGCCGTGCCGTCGGCCACCGTCACCTGGCCCGCGTGGATGGACCGGCCCATCCCGACGCCGCCGCCGTGGTGGATCGAGACCCAGGACGCCCCGGAGGCGACGTTCACCATGGCGTTCAGCAGCGGCCAGTCGGCGATCGCGTCGGATCCGTCGAGCATGGCCTCGGTCTCGCGGTAGGGGGAGGCGACGGAACCGCAGTCGAGGTGGTCGCGGCCGATGACGACCGGCGCGGCCAGCTCCCCGCTCGCGACCATGTCGTTGAACCGCTCACCGGCCTTGTCCCGCTCGCCGTAGCCGAGCCAGCAGATGCGGGCGGGCAGGCCCTGGAAGTGGACGCGTTCGCCGGCCATCTTGATCCAGCGGGCGAGGGACTCGTTCTCCGGGAAGAGGTCGAGGATCGCCTTGTCGGTCTTGGCGATGTCGGAGGCCTCGCCGGACAGGGCGGCCCAGCGGAAGGGGCCCTTGCCCTCGCAGAACAGCGGGCGGATGTAGGCGGGGACAAAGCCGGGGAAGGCGAATGCGCGGTCGTATCCGGCGAGTTGGGCCTCGCCGCGGATGGAGTTGCCGTAGTCGAAGACCTCGGCGCCGGCGTCCATGAAACCGACCATGGCCTCGACGTGCCGGGCCATGGACTCGCGGGCCCGGGTGGTGAAGCCGGCCGGGTCCTTGGCTGCGGCGTCGGCCATGTCCTCGACGGCGGTGCCCAGGGGCAGGTAGGCCAGCGGGTCGTGGGCCGAGGTCTGGTCGGTCACGATGTCGATGGGGGCGTCCATGGCGAGGAGCTGCGGGAGCAGCTCGGCCGCGTTGCCGAGGACGCCGATGGAGAGGGGGCGGCGGGCGTCGCGCGCCTCGGTCGCCAGCTTCAGGGCGTGGTCGAGGCTGTCGGCCTTCACATCGAGGTACCGGTGCTCGATACGACGTTCGATGGCGCGCGGGTCGCAGTCGATGCAGATCGCCACGCCGTCGTTCATCGTCACGGCCAGCGGCTGGGCGCCGCCCATGCCGCCGAGGCCGGCGGTCAGGGTGATGGTTCCGGCCAGCGTCCCGCCGAACTTCTTCGCGGCGACGGCGGCGAAGGTCTCGTAGGTGCCCTGGAGGATGCCCTGGGTGCCGATGTAGATCCAGGAACCCGCGGTCATCTGCCCGTACATGGTCAGGCCGAGATGCTCGAGGCGGCGGAACTCCTCCCAGTTGGCCCAGTCGCCGACGAGGTTGGAGTTGGCGATGAGGACGCGCGGGGCCCACTCGTGGGTCTGCATGACGCCGACGGGCCGGCCGGACTGGACCAGCATGGTCTCGTCCTGCTTCAGCCCCTTCAGCGTGCGCACCATGGCGTCGAAGGAGCGCCAGTCGCGGGCGGCCTTGCCGGTGCCGCCGTAGACGACGAGCTTGTCGGGGTGCTCCGCGACCTCGGGGTCGAGGTTGTTCTGCAGCATCCGCAGGGCGGCTTCCTGCTGCCATCCCAGGGCGCTCGGTTCCGTGCCGCGCGGCGCTCGGACAGGACCAGGGGGCGGCCCGTAGGGCCTCGTTTGAGGGTGGTGGAGGGAGACGGGCGGGCGGGGTCCTGACATGGTCTGCCTCCTGGTGGGTGCGCGGTGCTCCCGGCGGTTTGTTGCTGTGACTATTCACATCCTGGACGCCTGAATAGAGCTAGTCAATACGTCGGGGTGTCGGCGCGGCGCCACCGCGAATGTTTGGCTGGATGCATGGGCGCACACATCGAGACGGAAGAGGCGGACGACACCGGGGCCCGGCGGGCCGCGCGGCGGGACGAGGCGGTGCGGGCCGCGGTGGAGCAAGGGCTGCTCGGGCCCGACAGCCCCATCGTGGGGCTGCTGGACGTCACCGGCATCCGGGAGTCGGCGGCGGAGCTGCGGGCGGCGTTCGAGGCGGTGGTGGCGCCGGGCACGCCCGTGCTGCACGCCTTCGCGGTGAAGGCGACCCCGCTGGTGCCGGTCCTGCGGCTGCTGCGCGAGGAGGGCGTCGGCGCGGAGGTCGCGAGCCCGGGTGAGCTGGCCCTGGCCCGGGCGGCGGGCATGACGCCGGAAGTGACGGTGCTCGACTCGCCCGCGAAGACGCCGGCCGAGCTGCGCGAGGCGCTGTCCCTGGGCATCGCCGTCAACGCGGACAACCCGCAGGAGCTGGCGCGGATCGACGCCGTGATGCGGTCCTCGGCCAGCCGCTCCCCGCTGGGGATCCGGGTGAACCCGCAGGTCGGGGGCGGCTCCATCGAGGCGTTGTCCACGGCGACGGCCACCTCGAAGTTCGGGGTGGCGCTGCGTGACGAAGGCGCCCGGGAGTGGGTCGTCCAGGCGTATCTGGACCGGCCTTGGCTGACCCGGCTGCACGCGCACACCGGGTCCCAGGGCATCCCGCTGGCCCTGATGGCCCGGGGCGTGGCGGAGACGTACGCGCTGGCGGAGGAGATCAACCGGCGGGCCGGGCGGCGGCAGGTCGACACGCTCGACATCGGCGGCGGCCTGCCGGTGAACTTCGCGTCGGAGGCGACGGCACCGACCTACGCACCGTACGCGCGGCTGCTGGCCGAGGAGGTGCCGGGGCTGCTCGACGGGCGATACGGGCTGGTCACCGAGTTCGGGCGGTCACTGCTGGCCAAGCACGGGACGGTGGTGGCGCGGGTCGAGTACGCGAAGACCTCCGGCGGGCGGGCGGTGGCGGTGACGCATGCCGGGGTGCAGGTGGCGGCCCGGACGGTGTACGCGCCGGGGAGCTGGCCGCTGCGGATCTCCCCGTACGACGCGAAGGGGCGACCGAAGGAGGGGCCGGTGGTAGTGCAGGACGTCGCGGGGCCGGCCTGTTTCGCGGGGGACCTGCTGGCCGAAGGGCGGTCCATGCCGTTGCTGGAGCAGGGGGACTACGCGGCGGCGCTGGACACCGGGGCGTACTACTTCGCCCACCACTACGGGTACAACTCGCTGGTGCGGCCCGGGGTGTACGGGTTCGGACCGGGGGGACGCTTCGCGCTGGCGCGGCGGGCGCAGACCGTGGATGAGGTCGTCGCCGAGTCGGGCGGGGCGCAGGTGGATGCGTTGACGCGAGCGCGGTGGGAGGTTCCGTAGGATTCCGGCCGCGGGTGCGTCGTGGCTTGTCGCGCCCACGCGGCGGAGCCGCACATCGGTACAGCCCCGCCCCCTGGGTGGGCCGGCCGCTGCCCGATCCCACCAGCGCAGGGGGTTTGCCCAGGGGGGCCCGCCACCGCCCGATCACACCAGCGCCGGTGTTTTCCTTCGCGCGCCTCCCGGTGCGGCGTCTCCCGCCGCGATGCCCGTGCTGCGGTACGCCCTCACGCGCTTGCCGGCCGGGTGGGCCGCTCCCCCGCGCAGCCAGTCCACGCGGACCCACAACAGCGCTTCGCCGGTCTGCTCGCGGCGGCCCAGCCAGGCCGACTTCAGCCACAGGCCCGCCCCGCAGCCGGCCAGCAGCATGCCCCCGGCCGCCGGGGTCGCGAAGGCGCTGCCCAGGGCGGCGAGGAAGGCGAGGAGAAGCCACCAGCGGTGGCCCCGGCGCCAGTTGCGTACCGTGACCGCGCGGTCCTGGAGTACGTCGTGCTTGCCGGCCCGGGACGCGGCAGCGGCCAGGGCCGCGTAGCGCTTGCGGCGTGCGTACGCGACCACCGCCGTTGCCAGGACGAACAGCGCCGCTCCGGCCAGGACGCCGATGCGGCGTCCGGTCAGGCCCGGGGCGAGCAGGCCGATGCCCGCCGCGAGAACGCCCAGCCACCACAGCGGGGCCGCCCCCGCCCGTACGACGACGGCCACTCGGGCCAGTCCCTGTCCTCCGCGCGTCACGACCAGCCTCCGTCCGCTCTGTGAAGCCTCTGGGAGCCGTACGGTAGCGACGCAACGTGAGACGAGTCTTAAAAAAGCCCCGCCCGTGCCGTCAGTCGACGAACAGGCCCCGCGCCGCCGCCTTCGTGTCGAACTCCTCCAGACGGGACTGGGCCTGGGGCAGGTCGTCGCACATGGCCTCCAGCAGCACCCGGCCCAGCAGCATCGGCGCGCAGGCCGTGTCGAAGGCGAGGCCGGTGCCGACGGCGGCGGGCAGCAGCAGGTCGGACACCTTGGCGACGGGCGCGAAGGCGGAGTCGGCGACCGTGACGACGGTCAGCCCGGCCTCCTTGGCGTAGGCGAGGGTGTCGACGACCTCGCGGGGGTGCCGGGGCAGCGCGAAACAGAGCAGTGCGCTCGCGCCGGCCCGGACGGCGGCGTCGATGCGGTCCTGGAGCATCGTGCCGCCCTCGCCGAGCAGCCGGACGTCGGGATGCACCTTGGCGGCGAAGTAGGCGAAACCGTGTGCCTGGGCGGCAGCCGCCCGCAGGCCGAGGACGAGCAGCGGCCGGGAGGCCGCGAGGAGGCGTCCGGCGCGCTGGACGGGGCCGGGATCGGCCAGTGCCTCCGCCAGGTGCCGCAGGTTCTCGATCTCGGCCTCGACCGCCTGCTGGTACTCGTTGTGGGACCCGGTCTCCGCAGCGGGTTCGGCGGGAGCGACCTCGCGCAGATGGCGGCGCAGGGCGGGGTAGCCGTCGAAGCCGAGGGCGACGGCGAAGCGGGTCACGGACGGCTGGCTGACTCCGGCCAGCTCGGCGAGCTCCACACTCGACAGGAACGGCACGTCGGCGGCGCGCCGCACCATGCTGTGGGCGATGCGCCGCTGGGTCGGCGTCAGCCGGTGGCCCTCGAAGAGCGCCTGCAGCCGCGCGGCAGGGCTGTCGGTCACGCTCATGACGTGCTCCCCCTCGCCTATTCAGTAGCTGAGGATTCTGCATGAGCATATGCAGAGCGGCAAGCCGGACCGCAGGGCGGCGGCGTACGGCCGGGGACCCCCGGCTCAACAGGGGGGCTAACCCCAGTGCGGCCGGCGGCGGCGCTTTCTACCGTGGACGGCATGACGGGAATGGACGCGCGGGACGCCGACCTCAAGAGGGAACTCGACGCCACCCTGCACGCACGCAGGGATCTGGGCGAGGAGTACGAGCCGGGGCTGGTCGACTCGTTCCTGGAGAAGGTCGACCAGCGGATCGACGGCGCGGTGGAGCGCCGGGTGCGCCGGCAGCTCGCGGAGCAGCAGATGCAGGCGGCCCGGGACTCCCGGTCGCCGAGGGTCACGGACTCCTGGGGCGAGCGGTTCGGCTTCGGGATCGTCTCCCTGGTCCTCGCGGTGCCGCTGTCCGCCATCGGCGGGGGCGTGGCCCGTCTGCCCGGGCTGCTCGTCGCCTGGGCGGGCATCGTCGGCGTCAACGTCGTCCAGGCGCTCCGCTCCAACCCGAACCTCTTCGGCCGCCGCCGCACGTCCTCCCAGGACGGTGACTGGGAGGACTGAGCGCGCGCACGCCGTTCAGACCTGCCGCGTCGGCAGCGCGACGATCTGCCGCAGGTTGACCCGGCGCGGCCGGCTCGTCGCGTAGGCCACCAGGTCGGCCAGCTCCTCCGCGGACAGGGCGCCCACCTCGTCGAGCATGCTCTCGACCTGCCGGGACAGGCCCGCGTCGGAGATGTGGGTGCGCAGCTCGCTCTCCACGAACCCGGGCTCGATGTTGGTGACCCGGACGTCCCGGGGCCCGAACTCCCCGCGCAGGGCTTCCGACAGATAGGTGACGGCCGCCTTGGTCGCGCCGTACACCGCGTAGTTCGGGAAGCTGAGGTGCGCGGCGATGGACGAGATGTTCACGATGTCGGCCGTACGGCCGCCTGCGTCCGGACCAGTTCGCGGTAGAAGACGTCCAGGGGCAGGGTGGTGGGCACCACGGCGTGCTGAATGTCGAACAGCCGGTAGTCGCGG
>NZ_JBEXSH010000551.1:0-6027 GCF_040613555.1 Streptomyces sp. NPDC006265 | reverse complement strand
ACGTTGCATGTGAGATGTCAACGTGCGTGTGGGCGTGGTGTTTTCGGGACTCGCGTCGCTGGTCGTCGAGGATGTCGCGGACGAGGGCGAGTTCACGACGTCGGGGTCGTCGTCACCGACACCTTCGGGCGGCCCTGGCGGGCCGGGCTCACGGACGTCGCGATCGGCGCCGCCGGAGTGCGCGTGCTCGACGATCTGCGCGGCGGCACGGACGCGTACGGCAATCCGCTGAGCGCCACCGTCGTCGCCACGGCCGACGAACTCGCCGCCGCCGGCGACCTGGTCAAGGGCAAGGCCGCGGGGCTGCCCGTCGCCGTGGTGCGCGGGCTCCCGCACCTGGTGACGGAGGGCGACCGCGGCGAGGGAGCGCGGGCCGTGGTCCGCGGCGTGCGCGACGACATGTTCCGCCTCGGCACCTCCGAGGCGGTACGGCTGGCCGTGACCCAGCGGCGTACGGTCCGGTCCTTCACGGACGAGCCCGTGGACGCGGATGCCGTGCGGCGGGCCGTGGCCGCGGCCGTGACGGCGCCGGCCCCGCACCACACGACACCGTGGCGGTTCGTGCTGCTGGAGTCGCAGGATTCGCGGACGCGGCTGCTCGAGGCCATGCGGGACGCCTGGATCGCCGATCTGCGGCGGGACGGCAAGAGCGAGGAGTCCATCGCCAAGCGGGTCCGGCGCGGGGACGTCCTGCGTAACGCCCCGTATCTCGTCGTCCCCTGCCTGGTCATGGACGGCTCGCACACCTACGGCGACCCGCGGCGGGACGGCGCCGAGCGGGAGATGTTCGTGGTCGCCACGGGTGCCGGTGTGCAGAACTTCCTGGTCGCGCTGGCCGGGGAGCGGCTGGGGTCGGCCTGGGTGTCGTCGACGATGTTCTGCCGGGACGTGGTGCGCGAGGTGCTGGAGCTGCCCGCGGACTGGGACCCGATGGGGGCGGTGGCGGTCGGGCATCCGGCGGAGGACCCGCGGCCGCGGCCCGAGCGGGACGCGGGGGCGTTCATCGAGGTGCGGTGACGGCTGCCGGGCGGCGCCTACGCTCGTAGGGCTGCCCCTCACGGATCCCAGGGACGTCATTGATGGCAGGACGGTTCGCTCCGCGGCCCACGCGTACGACGACGCGCGGTGGGCAGGTCGCCGTGCCCGCGGGGGTGCCACGGCAGGCCACGGGGCCGGGGCGGGTGCGGGAGTGGGTGCCGGACGGGCCGCTGGATCTCGGCCTGGTGCTCGGGCCGTTGCGGCGCGGGCCCGGCGACCCGACGTTCCGGGCGACGCCGGACGGGTCTGTGTGGCGGACCAGCCTCACTCCGGCCGGGCCGGGGACGCTGCGGGTGTGCGCGTACGGCGGTGGGGTGCGCGGGGAGGCCTGGGGGCCCGGGGCCGAGTGGCTGCTGGAGCGGTTGCCGGAGCTGCTCGGGGCCGCGGACGATCCGTCGGCGTTCGTGCCGCGGCACCGGCTGCTGGCGTCGGCCCGGCATCGGCGGCCGGGGTTGCGGCTGACGCGGAGCGGGCTCGTGCTGGAGTCGCTGATCCCGTCGATCCTGGAGCAGAAGGTCACGACCGATGAGGCGTACCGGGCGTGGCGGCTGCTGGTGCGGAAGTTCGGAGAGCCGGCGCCGGGGCCCGCGCACGCGCGGATGTACGTGATGCCGGCGCCGCGCACGTGGGCGTTGGTCCCGTCGTGGGAGTGGCATCGGGCCGGGGTCGACAACAAGCGGGCGTCGACGATCCTGCGTGCCGTGCGGGTCGCCGCGCGGCTGGAGCAGGCGGTGGGGATGGAGCCCGGGGCGGCTCGGGCGCGGCTGGAGCTTGTGCCGGGGGTCGGGCCGTGGACGTCCGCGGAGACGGTGCAGCGCAGTCATGGGGCGGCGGACGAGGTGACGGTGGGGGATCTGCATCTGCCCGGGATCGTGGGGTGGGCGCTGGCCGGGGACCGGGATGCGGATGATGCGGTGATGCTGGAGCTGCTGGAGCCGTACGCGGGGCAGCGGCATCGGGCGGCTCGGTTGATTCTGCTGAGCGGGAGGGTGCCGGCGCGGCGGGCGCCGAAGATGCCTCGGTGGGATATCGGGCAGTTTTGAATCCTCCCCTCCCTGAGGGGAGTGGATTCCTGGCTCAGGCCTCCCGGAGCGACGCTCCAGGAGGTCTTGCGCCATCGGCACCAGCCGGGTTGAGACCAGCCCGGTGGAGCATCACGCGTGCGGGCGGGAGCAGCTTGATGCTCGGCGCCGGTGCTGAGGTCGGGGGCGTTACGCAGCCCGGCGTGGCGGGGTGCCGCTGCGTCCACCCGTGCCGCCCCCAGCGGCACGCATGCCCACGGCGGGGCCCCCGTCCCGGCCTACTGGTCCGACGAGAAGCGGACCGCTCCTGCCGGTATGCGGGCGTCGCACCATATGCGGGCGCCCTCCAGGAGTTCGTTGTCGGGGCCGATCACCGCGCCGTCGCCTATGACCGTGCCCGTGAGGACCGAGCGTTGGCCGACGCGGGCCCGGGTGCCGATCAGGGAGTCGGTGATGACCGCGCCCGGTTCGATGACCGCGCCCGGCAGGATCGTGCTGCCGAAGATCCGCGCGCCCTCCGCGACGAAGGCGCCCTCGCCCACCACCGTGCCGCCCGACAGCTTCGCGTCGGACGCGACCTGCGCCGTGGGCAGGACCAGACGGTCGCCGCAGCGGCCGGGGACGGCGGGCGACGGGGCCCGGCCGAGGACCAGGTCCGCCGAGCCCCGGACGAAGGCCGCCGGGGTGCCCAGGTCCAGCCAGTACGTCGAGTCGACCATGCCCTGGAGGTGCGCCCCGGCCGAGAGGAGACCGGGGAAGGTCTCCCGTTCCACCGACACCGGCCGGGCCGGCGGGATCGCGTCGATGACCGAGCGGCGGAAGACGTAGGCCCCCGCGTTGATCTGGTCGGTGACGATCTCCTCGGGCGTCTGCGGCTTCTCCAGGAACGCCTGGACCCTGCCCGTGTCGTCCGTGGGGACCAGGCCGTAGGCGCGCGGGTCCGAGACCTTGGTGAGGTGCAGGGAGACGTCCGCGCCCGTCGTCTCGTGGGTGTCGACCAGCGCGTGGATGTCCAGGCCCGTCAGGATGTCGCCGTTGAAGATCAGGACCGGGTCGTCGGGCCCGGAGTGCAGCCGGGAGGCCACGTTGCGAATGGCGCCGCCCGTGCCGAGCGGCTCCTCCTCCGTCACGTACTCGATGTGCAGCCCGAGCGCGGCGCCGTCACCGAAGTACGGCTCGAAGACCTCGGCCAGATAGGACGTGGCCAGGACGATGTGCTCGACACCCGCGGCTCTCGCTCTCGCCAGCTGGTGCGTGAGGAAGGGCACCCCGGCCGCCGGGACCATGGGCTTGGGCGTGTGCACCGTGAGCGGGCGCAGCCGGGTGCCCTTGCCGCCGACCAGGAGGATCGCTTCAGTCACGTGTCGTCTCTGCTTCCTGCCGGGACCGGCCGAACTGTCTTTCGGCCGGTCAGTGTATGCAGACCGTTCCGTGGCACCTTCGTTGGCCGTGCGGCATGCCGCCCCCTGCCCCCCATAGGCGGTGAACGTGTGCTCAGCGGCCCTGGTAGCGGGCCGACTTGGAGCGGACCGAGCCGAGCTTTCCGTAGAGCTTGCGTCCCGGGCACTCGGTCTTGAAGCCGTCCCGGTGCCCCGAGATCACGTTCAGTCGTACCTTCTTACCCTTTCGGTGGAGATTGCTGCCGGCCGACGTCAGGTAGGTCTTCCCCTTCGGATTCACCCGGTACAGCCCCAGCTTCCACGCGGTCAGCCGGGCGACGGCCTTGACCGCGGACTTGGAGGGCTTGTGGGAGCCGTACGACCCGAGGACGGCGATCCCCATGCTGTTGCTGTTGAAACCCAGCGTGTGCGCGCCGAGGACCGGTTTCGCCACGCCCCCGGCGCGGCCCTCGTAGATCTTTCCGCACTTGTCGATGAGGAAGTTGTAGCCGATGTCCCGCCAGCCCATGCTCTTGACGTGGTAGCGGTAGATACTGCGGATGAGTGAGGGGACCTGTGAGCAGCGGTAGTTGTTGCCGCTGGCCGTGTGGTGCACGAAGGCCGCCTTGACCTTCTTCGTGTACCGGAAGCCGCTCTCCCGCAACCCCTCGTTCGCCCCCCAGCCGCGCCGCGTGACGATACCCGGGCGTGGGCCGACGTACGGCTTGGCCCGGCGCTGCTGCTCCGTCAGCCCGCCGGCATCGAGGGCGAGGTATTCCTGCTCGGTCTCGGCGCGGCTCAGGGCCGCGATCTCGGTGGCGCCGAGAGGGGAGAGGTCGGCGTTGACGGCGGAGGCCTCGGTGACGGCGCCGTTCAGGGCGTTGGCGGCGCGGCGGCCTTCCCCGGCGCCGGGAGCTGCGTCGTCGTCCTCGCCGGGGTCGACGAGTTCGAGGCGCAGACCCGAGGGCAACGGGGGCGCGGCGGGCAGGTTGCGGGCGCCCGAGGTGTGCCCGGCGGAGTCGGCTGCCGAGCCGTCGGACTCGGGCCGGACCCGGAGTTCCACGCCGTCGGAGTCGCCGACCCACAGCGGGGCCGTGGCACCGCGGACGCGGCCCGAAGCCCTCTCGGCGGTGTCGAGGTCGGCGGCGTGGTCGGCGTTGTGGGTCTCGACGTCCTGCCAGCCCGACCAGGTGCCGGTGTCGGCGGCGCGGGTGCGGACCTGGACGCAGCCGTGCAGTTCGGCGTCCGGGTCGTCCCAGACCACGCCGACGAGGGAGAAGTGGCGTACGGCGCGGCGGGGCAGACCCTGCTCGGTGGCGGGGGCGGAGGGGGTGGCACGGTCGCGAGTGAGGGGTTCGAGGGGGAGGGACTGGGTGCTGCCGGCGGCGGACGGCTCCGCGGCGCGTCGGTCGGTCGGGGTCGTGGCCGGGGTCCCCGCGTGGGGCGCGGGTCTCGCGGCTTCCGCGGCCGGCACCGGTCTCGCCGTCGCCGCGAGGGCGGGAGGGGTGAGGGGGAGGGCCAGAGCGGCCGCACAGGTGACACCGATCGAGGAAGCAAGGAATCCACGCATGCCCCTGATCTTGGACATAGTCGTATAAGTCTGTCCATTTAGGAGTTGACGGGCCGTCGGTCTTGATTCGGCCGAACCGGTGGCGGATTCGAGGCGGTGCGGTGGGCGGGCCGTTGGGCGGGAGCCCGTGCGTTGCGTACGCTTGCGCGGTGAACGCCACCGATCGCACCCCTGCCGACCTGCTGGGTTCCGCGCTCGCCGCGGATCCGGGACGCCCCCTGGTGACCTTCTACGACGACGCCACGGGCGAACGGGTCGAACTGTCCGTGGCCACCTTCGCCAATTGGGTGGCCAAGACCGCGAACCTGCTCCAGGACGAGTTGTCCGTCGAGCCCGGGGACCGGGTGGCGCTGCTGCTGCCCGCGCACTGGCAGACGGCGGTGTGGCTGCTGGCGTGTGCGTCGGTGGGAGTCGTCGCGGACGTGTCCGGAGATGCGCGGGCGGCCGACGTCGTGGTGAGCGGGCCGGACCGGCTGGAGGAGGCCCGGACGTGCTCCGGTGCGAGGATCGCCATGGCGCTGCGTCCCCTTGGAGGACGGTTCCCGCAGGCACCCGAGGGCTTCGCCGACTATGCGGTGGAGGTGCCGGGGCAGGGCGACCGATTCGTGCCGTACGCACCCGTGGATCCGGACGGGCCCGCGCTGATCGTGGCCGGGCGGGAGTTCAGCGGGGCCGAGGTGGTCGAACGGGCCCGGGCCGAGGCGACGGCGCTGGGGTTGACCGGACCCGGGTCGCGGATCCTGTCGGGGCTGCCGTACGACACCTGGGAGGGGCTGCACGCGGGTCTGTACGGACCGCTGGCCACCGGCGGTTCCGTGGTGCTGTGCCGGCACCTGGGGCAGGCCGGGGACGGGGTGCTGGACAAGCGGGTGGAGAGCGAACGGGTCACGACCATCGCCCACGGCACAGCAGACCGCTAGTGCCGCGGCAGGCAACGTTTGCCCGTTGAGGAGCGGCGTCCGGTACGTGCTCTCGGCGTGCCGGCCGGAAGCCCTCGTACTGGACGTACTCGGGGTTT
>NZ_JBEXSH010000550.1:0-6041 GCF_040613555.1 Streptomyces sp. NPDC006265 | reverse complement strand
CACGCACGGCGTCGCGCAGGCCGGGGACGTCGAAGGCGAGGGCGGGCGTCCCCATGGAGTTGGCCTCGATCACGGTCAGGCCCCAGCCCTCCGCGACGGACGGCACCACAGTGAGCCACGCGCCGCCGAGCAGCGCCTGTTTGCGTTCCTCGCTGACGTGACCGTGGAACGTGACGGTCGCGTCGAGGCCGAGCGTGGAGGTGAGCGCGCGCAGGTTCGGCAGTTCGCCGCCGTCCCCGGCCAGCTCCACCCGCAGGTCCGGCCACCGTTCGCGGAGCGCGGGAAGGGCCCGCAGCAGCAGGTCGACCCGCTTCTGCGGTGTCATCCGGGTGACGACGGCGAGAGTCGGCGTCGTGGCGCGGACGACCGGCGTGGACGACGGGCGCGGGCTGCCGTTGGGCACCAGGTAGACGGGGTTGCGGAAGCCAAGCTCGGCGCGGACACCCTCCCGGGTGGAAGGAGAGACGGCGACGATGGCGTGCCCGCGGTACACCATGCGGCTGATCTGCTTCTCCAGCAGCCGCCCGACGGTGTTCATGGGCCACCGGAAGAAGAGGTCGAACTGCTTCTGGTGGATGTGGTGGATGACGCACACGTCCGCGGTCCAGCGCGGGGTGAACAGGGGTGAGAAGAACGGTATGCCGTTCTGGAAGTCGACCACCACGTCGTAGGTGTGACGGTTCCTCAGCAGATGCAGGGACGCGGCGCCGTAGACGCCGTAGGTGCCCCCGCCGCGCAGCACGCGCACGCCGTCGGCCCACTCGGCGGCCCGGGAGCCCGGGAAGCGCGCGGCGAAGAGGGTCACGCGTGCGTCCGAACGGGCCAGCCGCCGGGCGATCTCGAAGCAGTACGCCTCTGCCCCGCCGGCCTGCGGATGGGCGGGGTCACGCCAGTTGAGGAACAGTACGTTGGTCCGGGCAAGATGCTCGAGTGCAGTCATGAACAGTCACCGTGAGAGGGAGATGCGCAGCACGTCCGCCATGGAGCGAATGCCGTCGCGTCGGGCTGAGAACGTCGATCCGGGCATGTCCGTCCAGGCGACCGGGACCTCGACGACCGTGCCGCCGGCCCGCACGATGCGGGCGAGCATCTCCACGTCGAAGGCGAAGCCGTCCACCCGGCAGGTCGCCGCCGCCTCCCGGGCGAGGCGCCCGTCGAAGAACTTGAAGCCGCACTGGGTGTCGGCGATGTCCGGCAGCGTCAGGCGGGTGAGCCGCCGGAACATCCAGCCGCCGCAGCGGCGCAGCGCCGACTCCTCGACCTCGAACCGGGAACCGTCGACGTGCCGTGAGGCGATCACCGCGGCGCAGCCGTCCCGGAGCAGAGGCAGCACCTTGCCGAGGGTCTCGACGGGGGTGGCGTTGTCGGCGTCGAGGAACCCGACGAAGCGGGCCGTGGAGGTGACGATGCCCCGGCGCACGGCGGCGCCCTTGCCGGGTTCGCTGCAGCCGATGACGTGGACGGGGGTATGAGGGCTGTCGAAGCGTTCCGGGACGTCGTTGGTGCAGTCCACGGAGTTGTTGTCGACCACGACGACGGCCGACGACCACACCTGTCCGCGGAGGTAGTCCACCGTCGTCCCGATGGTGCGGGGCAGGCGGCGCTCCTCGTTGACGGCGGGGATGACGATCTCCAGCTCGACCGGGGGGCGCCTGAGACTCGCGGGAATCCCCTCGCGTGTGTGCACAGGAGTTCACCTCCGTCGTGATCCGGCGGCGCTGGTGCGTCGCCGTATGTTTACGACGTATACGAGTATCTTGTGTCGATTTGCCCTGATGCGTCAAGTGGGATCGGGCAAGGGTTGACGGGCATGTTCGACCGGGCGACGATGTACGTATACGCCGTAAACATCAAATAGTGTCCGTCGCGGGACGGCGGAGGACGGTGATCATGAGCGTACCGATCGAGGACTTTGCCCTCCTCAGCGATCTGCAGACCGCGGCCATGGTCGGACGTGACGGCTCCGTCGACTGGCTGTGCCTGCCCCGCTTCGACTCACCGGCCTGTCTGGCCGCGCTGCTGGGCGACAGCGGCAACGGCTGCTGGCGCGTCGCCCCCGAGGGCGCGGCATCCACCGGCATCCGCCCCGACCGTTGCGCGGAGCGCACCTACCGTAAGGACACCCTGGTGCTGGAGTCCCGGTGGGAGACCCCGGACGGAACGGTTCGCGTCACCGACTTCATGCCCCCGCGCACCCAGCTGCCCTGCCTCGTCCGCGTGGTCGAGGGGCTGTCCGGGGCCGTGCGGATGTGCAGTGAACTGCGGCTGCGCTTCCACCAGGGCAGGGTGGTGCCCTGGGTCCGGGACGCCGGGCAGTGCACCGTCGCGGTCGCCGGGCCCGACGCGGTCTGGCTCGGCGCCGACGGGCCGGTGACCACGCTCGGCGACACGGACGCCACCGTCTGGGAGTTCACCGTGCCCGCCGGGCGGCGGCTGGCGCTCACGCTGGCCTGGTCGCCGTCCCACCGGCCCGATCCGCCCGCGCCGCTGTCCGTCCCCGCCGAGACGGCGCTGAAGGAGACCGTCGACTTCTGGCGCCGCTGGGCGGGCCAGTGCCGCTACCAGGGGCCGTGGCGGGAAGCCGTGGTGCGCTCGCTGATCACCCTCAAGGCCCTCACCTACGCCCCCACCGGCGGCATCGTCGCCGCCCCCACCACCTCACTGCCCGGCCGTATCGGTGGCGACCACAACTGGGACCACCGCTACTGCTGGCTGCGCGACTCCACCCTCACCCTGTCCTGCCTCCTGCGCAGCGGCTACCGGGACGAGGCCACGGCCTGGCTGGACTGGCTGGTGCGGGCCATCGCCGGTGACCCCGGCCAGTTGCAGGCCGTGTACGGCGTCGGCGGCCAGCGCCTGCTGCCGGAGACCGAGGCGCCCTGGCTCCCCGGCTACGAGGGCTCGCAGCCGGTACGGTTCGGGAACTACGCCGTCGGCCAGTTCCAGCTGGACGTCTACGGCGAGGTGATGGACACGCTCTGCCTGTCCCTGCGGGCGGGCATACCCATGCCGGCGCACGTGTGGGGCCTGGTCGAGGCGCTCATGGCATGGCTGCTCAGGCACTGGCGGGAACCCGACCAGGGGCTGTGGCAGGTGCGCGGGCCGCGGCGCCAGTTCGTCCATTCCAAGGTCATGGCGTGGGTCGCCGCCGACCGCGCCGTACGCATGGGGGAACTCCTCGGCCGCAACGGCTCCTCGGCCGAATGGCGCGCCATGCGGGACGAGGTGCGCCGACAGGTCCTGCGGGAGGGCTGGGACGCCGGACAGCACTCGTTCGTGCAGGCCTACGGCTCGCCGGACCTGGACGCCTCCGGCCTCCTGATGCCCAGACTGGGCTTCCTGCCGGCCTCCGATCCCCGGGTGCGCGGCACCGTACGGGCGATGAGCCACCTGGACCACGGGGGCTTCCTGCGGCGCTACGCGCACGACGGGGACGGAGCGGACGGCGCGCCCGGCGGCGAGGGCGCGTTCGTGGCCTGCTCCCTCTGGTACGCCGCCGCCCTCGCGGCCGACGGTCACACCGAGCACGCCCGACAGGTCTTCGAGCGCGTCCTCGCCATCCGCAACGACGTCGGACTGCTCGCGGAGCAGTGGGACCCGGACACCGGACGTCAATTGGGCAACGCCCCGCAGGCGTTCAGCCATCTCGCGCTGGCGGAGACGGCGTTCGCCCTGTCCGCGGCCCAGACGCGCCGGGGCCTGCCGAGGCGTTCGGCAGTCCCCGGGTAGCCCATTGCCCCGTGCCCCCGTCCCGGGCAGCCCATTGCCCGTGGACGGGGGCAGCCCATTGGCAGCCCATTGCCCCCGTGGACGGGGCGCTCTTGCTCCCGTGGACGGGGCGCTCACCGGAGCGTCGGACCCGCGCAGCCGCCGTAGCGCTTCCGCAGTGCGACCGCACTCTGTTCCACCGTCAAGGGCCGTGCGAACAGGAAACCCTGCCCGAACCGGCAGCCCATGGAGGTCAGCAGGTCCCGCTGCCCCCGCTGCTCGATGCCCTCGGCGATGATCTGCACCCCGAGCGTCCTGGCGAGGCACACGATGCCCCGGACCAGTGCGGCCTGCCGGGGATCCCGCGGGATGTCGTCGATGTACGTCTTGTCGAGCTTGAGGGCGTCGACGGGGAAGTCGCGCAGGTAGCGCAGCGAGGAGAACCCGGTCCCGAAGTCGTCGACCGCGATCCGTACGCCCAGCTCCTTCAGCGACCGGATGAGCCGGTCGTCACGGCTCACCAGCACGGACTCGGTGAGTTCCAGCTGGAGCGAGCCGGGGGCGAGGCCCGGTGTCTCGACGGCCTTGCTCACCTCCCCCAGGAAGTCCGCGTCCTGCCACTGACGGCCGGAGACGTTGACGCTGATGTACGGTGCCACGGCCCGGCCGGCCGTCCGCTGCAGCCGGGCCATGTCGGCGGCGGCGTTGCGCAGCACCCAGGCGCCCAGGGGCGTGATGTGGCCGGTCTCCTCGGCGAGCGGGATGAACTGCCCCGGTGAGACCGGCCCGCACCGGCCCTGCGGCCAGCGGGCCAGCGCCTCGAAGCCGATGACCTGGCCCCCGGTTATGTCCACGACGGGCTGGTAGCGCAGGGCGAACTCCTCCCGGGAGATCGCGCGGTCCAGGCGTGCCCGCAGGTCGTGCCGCTCGGTGACCCGCACCCGCAGCCCCGGCACGAAGCGGCGCCACTGCCGCTTCCCCGCGGACTTCGCCGCGTACACGGCCAGTCCGGCGCACGACAGCAGTTCGTCGGGGTCGGTGCTGTCCCAGGCGGTGGCCACCCCCACGCCGGCTGAGATGCCGATGGTGCCCCCGCCGGGCAGCCGGAAGGGACGGTCCAGTACCCGGATCACCTGTTGTGCCAGCAGTTCGGCGTCCTGGGGCTGCCGGGCCTCCTCCATCAGGATCGCGAACGCGTCGCCGCCCAGCCGCGCCGCGGTGCCGGTGTGCCGCAGTGTCTGCGACAGCCGCTCGCCCACCGCCTTGAGGATCCGGTCGCCCGCCGCGTGCCCCAGGGTCTCGTTGACGGTCTTGAAATCGTCCAGGTCGATGAAGAGGACGCAGGCCAGGGGCGACTCCCGGCGGTCGCGCAGCAGGGCCCTGCCGATGCGCTCCAGCAGCAGGGCCCGGTTGGGCAGGCCCGTGACGGGGTCGTGGGACGCCCGGTGGGACAGCTCGTACTGCAGCCTCCGCTGCTCGGTCACGTCCCGCAGGGTGACGACCAGTCCCGCGACGGCCCCGTCCGCCCGCAGGTCGCGGCAGCGGGCCTCCACCTCGGTGCGCCCGCCCGGCCCGCGCACCCCCCAATGGTCATACACGTCCCGGCCCGGATCGCTGTCCAGTGCGGACAGTGCCCGGTCGACCCGCTCCCGGTCCTGCGGGTCGACCAGACTGCGCAGCGCGGTCCCCGTCACCTCGCTGCGACCGAACAGGGTCGGTGCCGAAGGGCTGGCGTAGCGGACGGCCGCGTCGGCGTCGAGGACCAGGACGACGTCCGAGGTGCTGCTCAGGAGGGCGCGGAAGTACGCCTCGCCCGCCGGGTGAGTGCGATCGAGCCGGAGTCCGGCGCGCTGTGCCTCCGTCCCGGTGTGTGCGGCGAGGGTCTCCAGCGCTGCCCGAGCCTCGACGAGCCGGCGCTGCGGTCCGGCGGCCAGCAGGACGCCCGCGCGGCCGGATGCGGGGCCCGGCCAGGCCGAGGAGCAGACGAGGGCGGCGGGCAGACCGGCCAGTCGCGCGGCGACGCCGGGCGGCAGCCGGTCGACGGGCAGCAGCAGGGAGGTGTGTCCGGCGCCGGATGGGGGAGCGGGAACCTCACCGGCCGGCAGGAGGAGGGATCCGTGCGGGACGTGCGGCCCGAGCAGTGCGGCGACCGCCGCCTCGCAGCACCGGGAGACCTGAGCCGGGCTCTCCGCAGCCGCCAGCGCGGCGATGGCGGTCCGCAGCTTCCGCTCACGGGCAAGGTTGAGCGGCGGCTGAGCCGGGAGGTAGCGCAGCGGGCCGCGCGGGACGCCGTCCGGCGTGAGCAGGCTGCGGTGGAGCGGGCGCGCCGCGAG
>NZ_JBEXSH010000549.1:0-6044 GCF_040613555.1 Streptomyces sp. NPDC006265 | reverse complement strand
GTGTGCACCCGGAACGGCCCGCCCGCGAAGTCGACGTCCTTGTTGCCCTCCACGTGGTTGAGGGACGCGGGGAGTTCCTCGTGACGCAGGGCCAGCACGGTCTTCAGCAGTCCGGCCATCCCGGCGGCGGCGTCCAGGTGTCCCACGTTGGACTTCACCGAGCCGATCCGCCAGGTGCCCGACGCGCCGGCGAAGGCCCGCGACAGGGCCTGGATCTCGATCGAGTCCCCGATCACGGTGCCGCTGCCGTGCGCCTCCACGTAGTCGATGTCCCCCGGCTCCACCCCGGCCGTCGCCAGGGCCTCCGCGATCACCGCGGCCTGCCCCGCGACGCTCGGCGCGGAGAAACTCGCCTTCACGGCACCGTCGTTGTTGACCGCGGTGCCCCTGATCACGGCGTGGACGGTGTCTCCGTCGGCGAGGGCGTCCGACAGTCGCTTCAGCGCGACCACCCCCACGCCGTTGGCGAAGACCGTGCCCCGGGCGGCGGCGTCGAAGGGCCGGACGTGGCCGTCCGGCGAGAGGAAGCCGCCTTCCTGGTAGGGGTAGCCCGTCTTCTCCGGGACCTTGTACGCGACCCCGCCGGACAGCGCCACGTCGCACTCGTAGCCCAGGAGGTTCTGGCAGGCGGTGTGCAGGGCGACCAGCGAGCTGGAGCAGGCCGTCTGGACGGGGTAGCTCGGTCCCCTGAGGTCGAGTTTGTACGAGACCCGCGTGGTCAGGAACGCCAGCTCGTTGCCGAGGCCCACGTTCTCCCCGCGGATGTTCTCCCCGCCGTCCATGTTGCTGACGACGTTCCCGATGTACGCGCTGCTGCTCGCGCCTCCGAAGACCCCGACCGTGCCCCGGTATCGGGCCGGGTCGAGGCCCGCGTGCTCCAGCGCCTCCCAGGCGGTCTCCAGGAACAGCCGGTGCTGCGGGTCCATGATCTTGGCTTCCCGGGCGGTGTAGCCGAAGAACTCCGCGTCGAACAGGCCGATGCCCTCGAACGAGGGGCCCGCCTTCACGTAGTGCGGTTGCCGGGACTCCTCGGGGTCGACCCCGGCCGCCAGCAGTTCGTCGTCGCCGAACTCCACGACGGACTCGACGCCGTCGCGCAGGTTCGACCAGAACTCGGTCAGGTCCCGGGCGCCCGGGAAGCGGCCGGACATGCCGATGATGGCGACGCCTTCCGGCATGGACGGGTCGTCGAACCCCTCGTCGTTCGTGTCGCTCACCACTGCTCCCTCCGTCCTGCACGCGTCCATCGGTGCTGCCGAGGCCCTGCGGCCTGCTGTCGTCGCGGTGGTGGCCCGGGCGCTCCCCGCCGCGGGGGTCGCCCGCGCCTCGGGCGGGCCGTTGCCGGCCCGTCAGATCCACCGGGAACCTCGTCGAGCGGCTCTCGTGGCACGGCCCGTGGCGGCCGGTGTGGTGAGCGCGGCGGCGGTGTCACCGGTGCCGGAGGTGACGAGCTTCCGTGCGCCGAGGGGACTCGATGGGCACGAGGCCGGTTCCCATCTCGACGGCAGCGGAAGGGGCCGGTCACCGCCCCGGCGAAGAGGGAGGACCCGACCCGTCGCACCGCACACCCTCCGGACGGTCTTTCCGGAGGTCCTGGCTCCATCGGCGTTTGTTGCCCCGTACCGCACTCAGTCCCCCAACGGCTGCTCTCGAGAATCTCGAGAGCAGGAAATCGATGCTGCTCGACGGCCCATCGCTCGGTGTTCGCAGCACATGTCGACCGGCTGCGAGACTAACGCAGGATCCCACGGGCCACAATGGCACCTGGTGTGACGTGGCCAATAGAAGGTGAAAGTGCCCGTAATTCCTTCCTCGTGCTCGCCCCGGAGGCGGCTCTGTGGCACGCTGTTCTGGCCGATGAGCCGGACCGGAAACGGAAAGAGGACACACATGAACGGCAATCCGCACAGCCGCCCGTGGATCCACCGCCTATCGCGGACGAATCCCCCCGGACGCATACGGCTGTTCTGTTTCCCTTATGCGGGCGGCGGTGCTTCCACATTCCGGGGCTGGGCCGAGCTGCTGCCGGATGAGATCGACGTCCACGCCGTTCAGCCGCCGGGCCGCGAGGACCGGCTGTTCGAGGACCCGGTCGACACCCTGCAGGCGACTCTGGACGCCGTCGTCCCGGAGCTTCTGGAGCACTCAAAGGAGCCGTTTGCCCTGTTCGGACACAGTCTCGGGGCGATCGTCTGCTGGGAGGCGGCCCGCGTGCTACGTGAGGAGCACGACGTCGAACCGATGCACATGTTCCTCTCGGGATGCCGCGCACTGCCCGCCGTGCACGACGGTCGGCGGGACCTTCACACCCTTCCGGAAGCGGAACTCATCGAGGAACTCCGCCTGATGAACGGAACACCGGAGGAGATTCTCCGGAATGCCGACTTCATGCGGATGCTGTTGCCTACCGTAAGGGCGGACTATGCGATGCTCTCACGCTATTCCTTTCTGCCGTGCAAGTCGCCGGGCGCACCGGTGACGGTTTTCGGTGGGGCAAACGATCCGGGTGTGGGAATGCACCACCTCCAGCAGTGGTCCGAGTTGGTGGAGGGAGAGCTCGACTCGGTGGTCCTGCCCGGTGACCACTTTTTCCTGCATGCGTCGCGGCAGCCCCTTCTCGCGGAAATGGCAAAGCGCCTCCTCCAGCCCGGCCGGGAGCCCGGGCGGGATTCTTCACACCGTTCGCTCTGATCTCTTCCGGCCGTCGTCGATGTCCTTCAGCGCGTTTTCGACGGCCTTCAGGGTCGGCTCGTGCACGATCATCTCGAAATGGTCGACGGGCACCTGGTACTGCTGGTAGTCGGCCAGCCCGAGGTCGGGCCAGTCGGTCACCGGGTGGAGGGTGCGCTCGACGTCCGACGGGTCGTCCCGGTCGTCGGTCGAGAACAACCGCACGGCGAAGTCGCCCGGCTCGGGCACATAGCCCGACACCGCCGACCCGACGGAGCCGAAGACCCGCAGTCCCGCCTGGAACTCCGCGAAGTCGGTCTCGATGGGGTCCGGGCCCTGTGAGCCGACGGCGCGGTACACCTCGGCGGCGTCCGGCTCCTGGCCCTGCGGTATCGCGATGCCCGCCTCGTGCGCGACGGACAGGAGCTTCTCCCCGGCGGCTTCGGCCACCGTCAGCGGCGGGCAGTACAGGGAGGTGTTGAGCAGGACGACGGAGCGCACCTCCCATCCGCGCCGCAGCAGTCCGGCAGCCA
The DNA here is from genome assembly GCF_040613555.1 of Streptomyces sp. NPDC006265. Lineage (NCBI taxonomy): Bacteria > Bacillati > Actinomycetota > Actinomycetes > Kitasatosporales > Streptomycetaceae > Streptomyces > Streptomyces sp. NPDC006265. Next base: position 2,841 of record NZ_JBEXSH010000549.1, on the reverse strand, counting down.
GTTCGTAGGCGAGGATGCCTCCCACGCAGTATCCGGCCAGGTGCAGGCTGCGCGGCGCGTCCGCCTTCTCCAAGACTTCGGTGAAGTCCTCGACGATCTCCTCGAGCGTTCCGCACGGCTCGCCCTCGGCCGGGTCGAGACCGCGGGCCTGCAGACCGAGCACGGGGCGGTCGATCGGGTCACCTCCGAAGCGGTGGAGGCCGATGACACCGCCGCTCGCCGCCGGCACCAGCAGCAGGGGGGCACCGGCGCCGGACGGATTGAGGGTGAGCAGTCGGCCGCCGGAGCCGGGGGTGTCGTTCCTGATGCGGGCGCTGAGACCGCCGAACGTGGGGGCCTCGAACAGCGTCTTCAGCGGAATCCGGGTGCCGAGAGCGCCCCTCAGTGCGGATACCAGCTTCGCGGCGAGCAGGGAGGACCCGCCCGATCCGAAGAAGTCGGCGTCCAGGGAGGCGGGCGGCCGGCCCAGCACCCGGGACCACTGGGCGGCGACGACGGCCTCGGCGGCGTCCCGTTCTACGAAGTGCGACTGCACGGCGTTTCCTTCCCCCGTTCGCTCCCGGCCGCCGGGGCCGAGAGGAGTTCCGACAGCAGCGGCGTCACCACCGGAGTGCCGAACAATTCCTTCACATTCAGTCCGGTGTGGTGCACTGACAGCGCGTCGGAGTCCGGCCACGCGGAGCCCTCACTGAGGATGACGTGACCGAGCTTCGGCGGGGCGGTGCGTTCGGTCGCGGCGGACAGCGTGAAGCCGAGCCAGGCCCGCTGCGCCTGCGTCAGCTCGTCGGCGATGTCCTCGTCCAGGTCGGGCGCGGTCCGGGTGACGAGGGAGCGCAGGAAGACGCTCGCCTGCCGCAGCGCCTCGGACGCCGGGAGGCCGGTGATCTCGGGCACTTCGGCGGGGTCCAGCGTGTCGTCCATGTCCAGGGCCAGGTCCAGCAACAGCTCCCGGGGCGTGCCGGGGCCGGGGAGCACGGGGTCGAGGACGATGAGCGGTATGCCGGGCACGGGCAGTTCGCCGGCCAGCAGGTGCGCCAGTTCGACGGCGGAGCAGTAGGCGAGCACGGCCCGCGGCGGGGCGGCGGCCGCGATCTCGGCCGCCCAGTGCCGTGCCTGGGTCGCCAGGTCGGGGACCGTCTCGGCGAGCCCGGGATAGCGCAGGGGATCGATCCGGAGGCGGTGGGCGTGCAGTTCGGGCGGAAGCACGGGGTCGAAGCTGCGGGGCGGGATCTCGTTGCCGAACTCGATGACGACGACCGGTCGGCCGTCGTGGGGAGGCGTGTTGCCGGACATCGGTTTCAGTCTCCGTTCTTCGGTGCCGCGTCGACCGCCGCCGCCAAGTCAGCCAGGACCGGATGGTCGAAGACCGCCTGGAGGCCCACCTTGACGCCGAACCTGTCGCGCACCTTGCCGATCATGCGGGCGGCGAGCAGCGAATGCCCGCCGACGTCGAAGAAGTTGTCACTGGCGCCCGGCGCGATGCCGGTCAGATCGGTCCAGATCTCGGCGATGCCCTCCTCGGTGGAGCCGGGCCGGAAGGCCGCCTCGGGCCGCTGGGCGGGTTCGGCCGGAACCTCCGACAGGGCCTTGCGGTCGATCTTGCCGTTCAGGGTGAGCGGCATGGCGTCCAGCCGCTGGACGCGGGAGGGCACCATGTACCCGGGTAGCCTCTGCGTCAGCGCTTCCTGCACCGTCTCCGCGCCGGCCCCGCCGCAGTAGAAGGCGGCCAGGGAGCCTCCCGCGCCGTCGTCGCACAACACGACGGCGGCCTGGCTGACCTCTGCCACCGTCAGCATGGTGTGCTCGATCTCGGCGGGTTCGACGCGGTTGCCGCGGACGCTCAGCTGGGCGTCGCGCCGTTCGACGAACTCGAGGTCACCGGAGTCCGTCCAGCGGCAGACGTCCCCCGACGCGTACCAGCGCTCGGTGGTGCCGGATCCGCCTTCGGTGGCGTCGGTGGCAGGGGCCGCCGTACCGAACTTCTCCTCGGTGAGGGCGGTGTCACCTCGGTATCCGGCGGCCAGCACCGCCCCTCCGATGAGGAGTTCTCCGGTCGCGCCGGGGCCGGTGACCTCTTGGCCCCGGTGGTCGACCAGCCGGACGCGCGCGCCCGTGATGGGGGTGCCGATGACCGGTGGGCTGCCCGGGTCGCCGGTGCCGCGCAAGTCCCCGCTGGCGGTCGTGACGACGGTCGCCTCGGTGGGGCCGTAGTGGTTGTGGACCGCGGCGGGGAACGAGGCGCTCGGCCGCACCCGCAGCCGGTCGCCGCCGGTCAGCAGGACCCGCAGGGAGGGCGGGGGCGTATCGGATCCGATCAGTTCCTCGGCGATCGGGGTGCTGAGGAAGCACTGCTCGATCGCGTGCTCTCGGAGGAAGTCCGCGATGGCGGGCACGTCGGCGCCCATGGGCTCGGCGGGCAGGACGAGGGTCGCGCCGCTGGCGAGCGCCGCCCAGGTCTCCCAGACGGAGGCGTCGAACCCCAGGCCCGCGAAGGCGGCCACACGGGTGCCGGGCCCCGTCTCGTAGGTCTCGCCGTGCCAGTCCAGCAGGTTCACCAGACTGGCGTGAGCGACCTCCACGCCCTTCGGCGTCCCGGTCGAGCCGGAGGTGTAGATGACGTACGCGAGGGCCGACCGGGCCGGTCGCGGCTCTCGCTGGGGGCCGGAGAACGCGTCCTGCGGCGCGGGCACCGAGGGGTGCACCCGGTGGCGCAGATCGGGCTGGGCCAGCACGGCGAAGGGCCGAGCGTCGTGGAGGACCGACTCGATGCGCCCGTCCGGGAGGGCCGGGTCCTGGGGCAGGTAGGCGGCCCCGGCGCGCCTGGCCGCCAGTTGGGCGACC
>NZ_JBEXSH010000548.1:0-6047 GCF_040613555.1 Streptomyces sp. NPDC006265 | reverse complement strand
GCGGTGGGCGTACAACTCCCCCCTCGCCCACCAGGTCCCCCCCATCATCTCGATCTGCATCATACCACGCAACGGGCTGCATCGTGATCACGATGCCGCCCGTTCCGCTGTGTGTGGCCAAAAACACGTGGACTGCCGACGGCTGAGGCCGTCGGCAGTCCAGTTTCCGGTGTGGATCTTCGGCTGCGTCCAGGGTGGCTACTGGTGGCTTGTGAGGAAGGTCTCAGGGCTCAGGGCTCAGGGCTGGATGACGTAGTTCTTGGGAGTCCAGGAGCCCAAGGGCTTGGTCTTGCGACGGCGGGTGGGCCGGCGGCGCGGTCGGTCGTCGTGGAGAGCGATCGAGACGGCCCAGGCCCTGAGCTTGAGGCGGTTGGCGTGGGCGAGCTGGAAGGCCAGCAGGAGCGTCTGGGCGGCGCTGCGGCGGATTCGGCGGGTGCCGGCGTCTTCGAGGCGCTCGTAGAGGGGGTCCTCGGCGTAGCCGTTGATGCCCTCGACGCTGTTGCGCCGCCGGAAGTACACGCGCTGCCAGGCTACGGAGCAACACCCCGTACTGGTCCGTGGTCGTCTACCTGGCCGCCGCCGCGCTGATCATCCTGGCCGCGGCCGGCCAGGAACAGGAGCTCGTCCTGTTCTACGCCGTCGCCGTGTTCGTCAGTTTCCTGGTCGGCCTGGTCGATGGCCCGCTTCGCGAGCCGCGCGAACAAGACGGCCCTGACCTCGGTCAACGCCCTCGCCGCCGTGGCTGTCGCCTTCACTCTCATGGTCAACCTGCTGCGGGGCTTGGCCGATGCTCTCCCTGGCCGCGACCCTGTTCATCGCCGGCGCGGCCTGTACGCACGCTGGACCCGGGCCGGACGCCCCACCGGCATCGAGAACGTCGAGGCAGACGCCGAGGCGGCCTGACGCCATGGTCCGCGTCAGCCCACGACGGTCGCGGTGCCGGTTCGTCACCGCTGGTTCACGCACGCGCTCGCCGCCGTCCACGCACTGACACCGCACCGACCCGGACGGTCAGCTGATCCGCCTCGCGGACGGGCCGCTCGTCCCCGGCGTCCGCCTGACCAGGGTGCCGACATCTGCAACCGGGGGCGGTCTACGCTGGACAGCGACGCAGCCGAAGCCGGTCGACCACCCACGCGCAGTGGAACTGCGGGGCAGCCTGCGCGGCAGCGGCCTGCCGCGTACTGACGAGCAGGCCCAAAGGGCATGGGCGGACGTCCGGGGCGAGACGGTCACGAGGCCGAGCCCGGTCTAATGCACCTGTTCCGCGCGTGCTTCGGTGAGGTCGCTGATCTGTTTCCGGTTCAGGGACGTGGTTCCCTCCTGCCCGGCACCGACCAGGAGCGAGGCGTCTCCGGCGCCATCCAACTTCAGGCGTACGGCGCCGACACTGCCGCTGTCGGCGACGACCACCGCTCCCGGCTGCCGGGTGTCGGCGGCCAGAGCGTCCAGGGTGCCGAGCGTGCGGGCGTTTCGCGCCGGTGGTGCGGTCAGTTCGGCGCCATCGGCGCCGCGTTCCACGGCGGCTCTCGTTGGAGAGGTAGCGGCGGGGGAAGGCGATCCACTCGTCGTGCATCTTCCGCGACCGCCCTCTTGACCACACCCGCTTCCCGTCTACCTCGACGCCACCTACCTCAAGGCCCGCGTCGACCACCAGATCGCCTCCCGCGCCGTCGTCATCGCCACCCCCTTCCCTCAAGCGCTGACCATATCGGCGCTCTGCTCTTCAAGAGCGGTGGCGCTGTTCCCGGCACCTCCAAGAGCGAGGTCTCGCGGATCTGCGGCGACCTCGACGAAAGCCTCACCTCTGCGGACCGAGACGGCATCGGGTTGGGCGAAGATCGTGCGGATAGTCGCGGCGGCCATCTCGGCGTGCTGCTTGGGGATCACCGAGAAGACGTTGCGGACGAAATGAACGCGGCAGCGCTGGTGTGCGGATCCGATCATGACCTTGCCGATGGCGGCGACCAGGCCGAGGTGCTGGTCGGAGATGACGAGGCGGACCCCGCTGGGGAAGAAGGTGCCGGCGCGGAGCTTGGGGATCGCCAGTTCCAGGTCGCCGGCCTGGGTGGTCAGGGTCCGTTCGCGGTGGCCGTTGCGGTAGGTGGTGCGGGTTTCGGTGTGCTCGCCCCATGCGGCGCCGATGTGCTGTGTCGCCTCGGCTTCTATCAGTTCTTGCAGGACTCGTTCGGCCGCAGCCCGGACGATCTCCAGTCCGTCCGTCGAGCGTAGTGACTCCAGAAGGCGGAGCAGGTCATCATGAGCCAGGGTCATCGTGCACCTCCCGGTCGGATTCACCGTTCACCGCGGAGAGTTGCACGGTGGCCGGTCCTCGTTCAGGGCGCACGAGCGGTCCACCAGGGGCAATGCGGTGGCGAGCCGGGGGCGCACATCGGCCAAGAACGGCTACACCACTTCAAGGGACGACATCCGGCGTGTCGTCCTCCCAAGCCGGCTTGGAACAGGAGCTGTTGCTGACGTACTCGGCGTCTCCGATGCCCAGAATGGCATCGGTGTCCGCTGCGTAGTCCGCCAGCGACTCGGCGAGAGGCATGCGCAGGATCGGGTCCAGGCCACCACCCGTGGTCTCCAGGCTGTCCTCGACAGCCATGAGCACATCTTTCATGGCTTGTGCCTGCGGAAGCGAGTGCTGCCCCGCCGTGGGCCCCACAGTGGACTTCCTGAGCGCCGTTCCCAACTCGGAACAACTCAGGGAGGCCTTGTAGTTGCCGCCCAACGCCTCATGGACGCGCTTGTCCTGCAGCAGTTCTTGGGGTGGAAACTCGTACAGGCCAGCCACTGCTGTGGGTGACTCCCGACGCGCTCCACCGAGTCACCCGGTTGCCGACAGCAGTCCGGTGACCACCCGGCTGGCGCGAGGGGCCTCCGGTCGTCCACAGCGTGTGAACAAGCATGCCTGGAACAGAATCGGCGTTCTGCAGGGCTTCAACAGGGTGTGGACGAGCCATACTTGACATGCGGGGAACCATCCCGTGGTGGCTCGACAGCGGGAGAGGCGGCAGTCCGGTGAGCAGCGGCAGCAAGGGGCTGGGGAAGGTCGAGGTGCGGCTCAAGTGGGACCCGAGTCCCATGAATCAGCCGCCTCATCATCTCGACATCATCGCCGCGACCTACTCGGCCGACGCCCCCTACGGGCGGCCGGTGTACGTCGTCCACTACGACAGCCGCTCGCCGGACGGCACCATCAACATGAGCCGGCACAGCCAGACCGGCCAGGGCTTGGGATACGTCGAAGCGATGACCCTGGAACTCGATCGCCTCGCCCCCTCCTTCGCACGGGTGGTCGTGGGGGTGGCGATCCACCAGAACACCGGCCCCAAGACCTTCGGCGACCTGTCGAACGCCGGAGTCCTGGTCGTCGAGGGGTACACGGAACTGTTGAAGGACGACTTCGCGCAGATCGCCGGATCCACCGCCGGGACCGTCGCGGAGTTCACCAAGGTCGCCTCTGGAACGTGGGAGTTCCACGACTTGGTCCAGGGGTTCGACAGCGAACCGGCAGCCTTCAGCGCGGAGATGGGCACCGCCAAGCAGCCCTGACCACGCAGCAGAGCGCGGAGCCTTGGCCGGCCGCCGCATCGGTCGAGCGCCGGGCCCTACCCCAGGGCTCAGACGGACCTCCGGAATGCGGTCCGGACGAAGCCGGTCCCGGCCGACGGGACACCACCGGCCGACCGGACATACTGCGCCCCGCCACCCGGTGAAGGGGTGGCGGGATGGGGGACGGCTCCGCCCAGCGAGGGGCCGCGGGCAGGAAACCGGCTCGGCGTCGTCGACGGGGGGCGACGAGGTCAGGCGGAGCATGGCGCCCAACCCGATCTTTGTGCGGTCTCGAAACTTACTTGATTCTTGAAGGATGTGGACCGCGTGACACCGTAGGGCTGTGGCGAGTGCCGTCGCCCCCGGCAGCCTCCCACAGCGCCCTTGCAGGCGGCAGTGAGGCCGATCCGCCTGGCTCGGGAGCGTGTCGGGCGATGCAGAGTCCGGCATAAAAAGCACGTAAAGATTGCCGAGAGCAGGGCAACGCCGGTACTGCCCCGAACATGTGAGCATGGCACCCACCGGCACGGTGACGCGGAGGAGAGGCGATGCGGGCGGATGGGCTGGTTTCTGGGCCTCGGCATCGTGGGACGTCCATCAGCTGTGGCCGGGCATGGGCGAGCGGCCCTGATGGCTTCTGCACGCGGGCAGCTGATCGGCCGCCGCCGGCCGGCGCCCGCGGCTCGTATCAGCAGTCCGCCCAGGTCGGGACGGGGGCCGGACGGCCGGGATGTCCTGGTACGACGCGACGTCATGCCGCCTTCCTCAAGGGGGCGAGGTTCTGGATCACCCAGTCGGCGATCTCCGGCGTGGGGCATCCCGGTGTGAAGACCGCGGCCACGCCCGTCTCCCGGAGCATCGGAACATCGGCCGCGGGGATGATGCCGCCCCCGAACACTGTGATGTCCCGGGCATCCGCTTCGCCGAGGAGCCTGAGGACCTCCGCGAAGAGCGTCATGTGCGCGCCGGACAGCACGGAGAGCCCGATGCCGTCGGCGTCTTCCTGGATCGCGGTGTCGACGATCTGGTGTGGGGTCTGGTGGAGCCCGGTGTAGACGACCTCGACCCCCGCGTCCCGCAGGGCGCGGGCGACGACCTTGGCGCCTCGGTCGTGCCCGTCGAGGCCGGGCTTGGCGATCACGACACGGATCGGTGTGTTCATTGGTCCCCCTGGTGTGTGCGAGTCCTCACGTGACGGGGGCGTACGTGCCCCAGATCTCGCGCAGTGCGTTGCAGACCTCGCCGATGGTGGCGCGGGCCTTGAGGGCGTCTTTCATGGGGTAGAGGACGTTGTCGTCGCCCTGGGCGGCCTTCTTCAGCGCCGTCAGGGCGGCGTCGACGGCCGGCTGGTCGCGTTCGGCGCGCAGGGTGGCCAGGCGTTCGGCCTGGCGGGCCTCGATGGCGGGGTCGACGCGCAGCGGCTCGTAGGGTTCCTCTGCATCGATCTGGAAGCGGTTGACGCCGACGACGACGCGTTCGCCGGAGTCGGTCTCCTGGGCGATGCGGTAGGCGTTGCGCTCGATCTCGCCCTTCTGGAAACCGCGCTCGATGGCCTCGACCGCGCCGCCCAGCTCCTCGACCCGGTCCATCAGCTCCACCACCGCGCTCTCGACGTCGTCGGTGAGTTTCTCGATGACGTAGGAGCCGGCGAAGGGGTCGACGGTGGCGGTCACGTCGGTCTCGTAGGCGAGGACCTGCTGGGTGCGCAGCGCCAGGCGGGCGGATGTGGCGGTGGGCAGGGCGATGGCCTCGTCGAAGGAGTTGGTGTGCAGCGACTGGGTACCGCCCAGCACCGCGGCCAGGCCCTGCACCGCGACCCGGACCAGGTTCACCTCCGGCTGCTGGGCGGTCAGCTGCACCCCGGCCGTCTGGGTGTGAAAGCGCAGCATCAGCGACTTGGGATCGCTCGCGCCGAACTCCTCGCGCATCACCCGCGCCCAGATCCGCCGCGCGGCACGGAACTTGGCCACCTCTTCCAGCAGGGTGGTGCGGGCCACGAAGAAGAACGACAGACGGGGCGCGAAATCATCGACGTCCATACCCGCGGCGACCGCCGTGCGCACGTACTCGATGCCGTCGGCCAGGGTGAAGGCGATCTCCTGCGCCGGGGAGGCACCCGCCTCGGCCATGTGATAGCCGGAGATCGAGATCGTGTTCCACCGCGGCATCTGCGCCCGGCAGTACCGGAAGATGTCCGCGATCAGCCGCAACGACGGCTTCGGCGGGAAAATGTAGGTGCCCCGGGCGATGTACTCCTTCAGCACATCGTTTTGAATCGTGCCCGTCAGCCGGTCCGCGGCGACTCCCTGCTCCTCGGCCACCAGCTGATACAGCAGCAGCAACAACGCCGCCGGGGCATTGATCGTCATCGACGTCGAGACCTTCTCCAGCGGAATCCCGCCGAACAGCACCCGCATGTCCTCGATCGAATCGACCGCCACACCCACCTTGCCGACCTCGCCGTGCGCGAGCGCCGCATCCGAGTC
>NZ_JBEXSH010000547.1:0-6057 GCF_040613555.1 Streptomyces sp. NPDC006265 | reverse complement strand
GTGGTAACCGACCAGCACGTCCCCCGAGGGGTCTCCGTCGAGGACACGGACATCGCCGAGTCCCAGGACGGGCGCCCCGAAGGACTGCAACCGGAAGTCGTGCTGGTCGCTCCAGAAGGTGGGGAGCGGCGCGAAGGGCGCCAGGCCGGCGTCGCCGCCGACGAGTACCTTCGCCGCGTGCTTGGCCGAGTCCGTCGGCACCGACCAGTGCTCGACCCGCCGGGGCGCTCCGTCGTAGCGGGCGTTGGGGAAGCGGGCGACATCGCCCACCGCGACGACATCGGGACGGCCGCCGACGCGCAAGTGCGCGTCGGTGAGCACACCGTCGCCCAGGTCGAGTCCGTTGCCCTCCAGCCACTCGGTGTTGGCGACCGATCCCACGGACTCCACCACCACATCGGCGGGCAGCACGGACCCGTCACCGAGCACGACGCCGGTGACATGGTCCCCGCCCTCGAATCCGGCGACCTCCGCACCGAGCACGAAGCGGACCCCGCGCTCCTCGTGCCGCCTGCGCAGTTCGCGGGCGAGCAGTTCTCCGAGCGGCCCGACCATCGGCAGCGGCAGCGGATCGACGACGGTCACCTCGGCGGCACCGAGGCCGACCGCCGTGGCGGCCACCTCGCAGCCGATGAACCCGGCGCCGACCACGACGACCCGCGCACCGGGCCGGGTCAGCCCGTCCCGCAGCACCTGGGCGTCGTCGATGGTCCGGACCGTGTGGCGGCCGGCGACCGGCCCGGGGCAGCGCAGCCGACGGGGCCGCATCCCGGTGGCGACGACCAGACCGTCGTACGAGAGCACCGCGCCGTCGTCGAGTTCGACGGTCCGGCCGGCGAGCCGGGCGGAGACGATCCTCGTGCCCAGCCGCCACTCCACATCCGTCGCGGAGGCCTTCGGCGTGAAGGCCAGGGAGGCGAAGGCCGCCTTGCCCGCGAGGACCTCCTTGGACAGCGGGGGCCGGTTGTACGGCGGATGCGGCTCGTCGCCGATCACCGTGATGCCGCCGGTCCAGCCCGTGGCGCGCAGCTGCTCGGCCGCCCGCAGTCCGCCGAGGGAGGCGCCTGCGACGATCATGCGCCCGCTCATGTCAGTCCTCGATCCGGATGGCCTGCAGCGGACAGACGTCCGCGGCCTCCTCGACCTCGTCGCGCAGGGCGTCGTCGGGGTCGGGGACGTAGGCCAGGCGGCCGTCGTCGTCCATCCGGAAGACATCGGGGGCCGAGAAGACGCACTGACCGTGGTCCTGGCACTTGTTCATGTCGACGACGACCTTCATGGCCGGTCCTCCTGAATGTGAGGGCGTCGAAGCGGAAGGGAAAGGGGCCCGGCCGGAAGGGCCGGGCCCCGGCCAACGGGGTGCGTGAGAAGCACCCCGAACTCGTTTGGCTTCAAACAAGGTAGGCAGGGGCAGGGGTCTGGTCAAGAGCTATCCGGATGGATAAATTCTTGCTCCGGCCCTCTTGCGGGGCCCCTCGCCCCGCCTTACCGTTTGGCGTCAAACAACCACCGGGCGGTCCTGGCTCCGCCGCGCCCGGACGCTCGCTCTCACGCCACCCGCCTCCCCGGCCCCCTGTCCCGGAGGTGTCCCGACGTCCGCCCGAGGAGACAACGGTGAGCGCTCACGATTCTGAAGAAGTCCGCCGCCACATGGACCGGCTCGCCGCCGACGGCATCGACGTGGTCCGGGTGACCTATCCCGACCTGATCGGCACCGACCGGGCGCGTGACGTGCTGCTCGAAGAGCTGCCCCGGGCCTGTGAGCACGGCCTGGCGTTCTGCCGGGCCGTCTACCACACCAGCCCGCAGGGGGACGTCGTCCCGGTCAGCGGCGGGCTGGACGCGGGGCTGCCGGACATCTGCGTCCGTCCGGACCTCGCCACGCTGGTGCCGCTGCCCTGGGAGCCGGGGGTGGCCGCCTGTCTGGGCGAGGTCGTCGACCCGGCGACCGGCGCTCCCGCACCCGAGTCGCCCCGCGATCTGCTGCGGTCCGTCCTCGCCCGGTGCGCCGAGCACGGGCTGCGGCCGGTCGTCGGACCGGAGCTCGAGTACTTCCTGTGCGAGCGGGACACGTCCGGCGGCTGGCGCCGCTACGCGCCCGACCCCGGGGTCGTCTACACCGCGGGCCTGCGCGCCGACCCGGACAACCACCTGCTGCGCACCCTGCGCCACGTACGCGATCTGCGGGTCGGGGCGATCAGCGGCAACCACGAGTTCGACGGCGGCCAGATCGAGATCAACCTGGTCCACTCGGACGGCGTGTCGGCCGCCGACCGCTCCTTCCGCTTCAAGGCCGCGATCAAGGAACTGGCCCGCAAGGAGGGCCGGCTGGCCACCTTCATGGCCAAGCCCTTCAACGACGCGGGCGGCTCCGGCTTCCACCTCCACCTGTCCTGCGACGACGAACAGGGCCGCAACACCTTCGACGACCCGTCGGGCGCGTACGGCCTGTCCACCACCGCCCGGCACGCCGTCGCCGGTGTCCTCGCCCACGCTCCGGCCCTCGCCGCGCTGCTCAACCCCACGATCAACTCGTACAAACGCTTCGGCCCGGACACCCTCGCGCCCTGGCTGATCGACTGGGGGCTGGACAACCGCAGCGCCATGGTGCGCATCCCGCCCGAGCGCGGAACCGGCGCCCGGCTCGAACTACGGCTGGGGGACGCGAGCGCCAACCCCTATCTGGCGATCGCCGGGACGGCCGCCGCCGCGCTGCTGGGCGTGCTGGCCGGCGAGGAGCCGCCCGCCCCCCTGGAGGGCTACGGCTACGACACCGCCCGCTCCGCCGTGCTGCCGCAGACCCTGTCCGCCGCGCTGGACGCGCTGGAGGCGGACACATCCCTGACCGACCTGCTCGGCAAGGGATTCACCACGTCCTTCCTCTCCTACAAGCGCGACGAGGTCGAACGCTTCCACCGGCATGTCACGGACTGGGAGTTCACCGAGTACGCCTACCACCTGTGACGCCCCCTGTGACGCCGAGGAGCTGCCGATGACCACCGAGACCCCGACCGACGCCGTGCGCGAGCCGTTGCCCCTCGCCGACGTGGACCTCGCCGACCTGGACCGCTTCACCGACGGTGTGACGCCGTGGCGGATGTTCCACACCCTGCGCCACGAGGACCCGGTGCACTGGCAGCCCGAGGAGGCACCCAACTCCGGCTTCTGGTCCCTGACCCGGCACGAGGACATCGTGCGGGTCGACCGTGACGCCGAGACGTTCACCTCGACGAAGTTCGTCAACCTCGAAGAGGTCGACGACGACCAGATCAACAAGCGCGCCTCGATCCTCGAACTGGACGGGGTGCGGCACCGGGCGCTGCGGAGCCTGATCCAGCGGCAGTTCGGCGCGAACGTGATCAACGGTTACACCGACTTCCTGCGCGGACTGACCGCGAGGACCCTCGACGCCGCCCTCGCCAAGGGCCGCTTCGACTTCGTCGAGGACGTCTCGGCGGACTTCCCCATCAACGTGCTCGCCCGGCTGCTGGACGTGCCCCCCGAGGACAACCGGAAGCTCATCGACTGGGGCAACCGCATCATCGGCCACACCGACCCCGACTACGCCGACGTCCTGCTGCACAGCGAGGAGAGCGAGCAGTACCGCGACCTGCCGTTCCGCTCCCCCGCCTCGCTGGAGGTCTTCGAGTACGGCCGAAAGCTGGCCCGGCGGCGCCAGGGCGGCGACGGCACCGATCTGGTCTCCCGCCTGGTCAACACCACGCCCCGCGACGGAGTCCCGCTCTCCGCGCAGGACTTCGACAACTACTTCCTGCTCCTGGTCGTCGCCGGCAACGAGACCACCCGGCACACCATCTCCCACTCGATGCTGGCCCTCATCCAGCACCCCGAGCAGCTGGCCCGCCTCCAGGAGGACCCCTCGCTGATCCCGGCCGCGGTCGAGGAGTTCCTGCGCTGGGCCTCCCCCGTCTACCACTTCCGCCGCACCGCCACCCGCGATGTCGAGCTGGGCGGCAAGCGCGTGAAGGAGGGCGACAAGGTGGTGATGTGGTTCGCCTCCGGCAACCGCGACGAGGAGATCTTCGGCAATCCCTACGACTTCGACGTCACGCGCCGCGACAACGACCACGTCACCTTCGGCAAGGGCAGTCCCCACCTGTGCCTGGGCAACCTGCTCGCCCGCACCGAGATCCGCATCATGTTCGAGGAACTGATCCCGCGCCTGGCGGACATCCGCCTGAGCGGTGACGTCCCGAGGGTCCGCTCCAACTTCGTCAACGGGATCAAGAAGCTGCCGGTCGAGGTCACCCTGGCCTGACGCGAGCTTCCGGGCGGAGGGATCGGAACCGGCACGGCCCTCCCCCCGGCGGCGGCGAATGCTCCGGACATGCGTCGCTCCGCGGTCGGCGAGAGGCTGGTGGTGTCAGCACGAGCAAGCGTCCCGAGGAGATCGTCATGGACACCGCCACCCTGGAAGAGATGCGGACGACGCTGCGGGGGCCGGTGATCGGCCCGCGGGACGCCGGTTACGACGAGGCTCGCAAGATCTACAACGCGATGATCGACAAACGGCCCGCCGCCCTCGTGCCCTGCACGGACACCGCCGATGTGATGGCCGCGGTCACCTACGTCCGCGACCACGGCCTGGAACTCGCCGTGCGGGGCGGCGGGCACAGCGGGCCCGGCCTGTGCCTGGTGGACGACGGCGTGACGGTCGACCTCTCGCCGATGCGCTGGGTGCGGGTCGACCCGCAGGCGCGGACCGCCGAGGTCGGCGGCGGCAGCAGGCTCGGCGATCTCGACCACGCCACCCAGGCCTTCGGCCTTGCCACCCCCACCGGCATCATCTCCATGACGGGTGTCGGGGGGCTCACCCTCGGCGGCGGCCACGGCTACCTCACCCGCAAGTTCGGGCTGACCGTGGACAACCTGATCGCCGCGGACGTGGTGCTGGCGGACGGCAGTTTCGTCACGGCGAGCGAGAGCGAGCACCCGGATCTGTTCTGGGCCCTGCGGGGCGGCGGCGGCAACTTCGGCATCGCGACCTCCCTCACCTACCGGCTGCACCCGGTCGGCACGGTCGGCGCCGGGGTGACTCTCTGGCCGGTCGACAGCACACGTGAAGTGCTGGCCTGGTACCGCGAGTTCCTCCCGCAGGCCCCCGAGGACGTCTACGGGTTCTTCGCCGTCCTCGTCGTCCCGCCCGGCCCGCCCTTCCCCGAGGAGCTCCACGGCAAGAAGGTGTGCGCCGTCGTGTGGTGCTGCACAGGTGACCTGGACGGTCTCGACGAGACCCTCTCGGTGGTGAACGACGCGGGCCGGCCGGCCTTCCACTTCACGACGCCGATGCCGTACGACGCGTTGCAGGGCATGTTCGACGAACTGATCCCGGCCGGCTACCAGTGGTACTGGCGGGGCGACTTCTTCGACAGCATCCCCGACGCCGCCCTGGACGTGCACCTCGAGTACGGCCGGAGCAACCCCACGCCGCTGTCCCTGATGCACCTCTACCCCATCGACGGAGCCGCCCACCGGGTCGGCCCGGACGACACCGCGTGGAGCTACCGGGACGCACGCTGGTCCGGCGTTTTCGCCGGCGTCGACCCCGACCCGGCCAACGCCGAGACGATCAGGCGGTGGTGCGTGGGCTACCAGGAGGCACTGCACCCGTACTCGATGGGCGGCTCGTACGTGAACTTCATGGGCTCGGGCGAGGGCCAGGAGCGGGTCCGGGCGACGTACCGAGACCACTACGACCGCCTCGCCCGGGTCAAGCGGACCTACGACCCGGACAACCTCTTCCACGCCAACCAGAACATCGAACCGGCGCGGGGGTGACGACCACCGTCCCGACGGCTTGAGCAGGAGGTACGTGGGCGGACAGCACCCCACGGGGGACCCGCAGGCCATGCCGTACGAGGAACTGGGCCGCTCCGCCGTACGGCTGGCGCTCGAAGGGGAGGCTCCGGGTGAGGACCACGTGGAGCTGAGCACCCGGCTGGTGATCCGGCAGTCGGTCCGCGGTTCCGGCGCCCGCCTCGGCGACGGCGAGATCGCCGCGGGCGACGGCGAGAACGGCCGGCGCGACAAGGTCGT
>NZ_JBEXSH010000546.1:1079-6059 GCF_040613555.1 Streptomyces sp. NPDC006265 | reverse complement strand
AACGCGTCTGTTCATGAAGGCGCTTCACGTTCACATACGAGAACGGAAGGCCCCCCGCGCATGCGCAGAACCGCTCTCCTCGCGGCCTCGGCCGCCCTCGTCGCCGGTGTCCTCGCCTGGCCCGCCGGCGCCGCTCCCAGTGCTCCCGCCGCCTTCGCCCACCCCGGAGTCACCCTCTCCAAGGGCCAGTTGGACTCCACCCGGTCCAAGGTCAATGCCGGCACCCAGCCCTGGATGGGCGCCTTCGACCAGATGACGGCGAGCAAGTACGCCGACCTGAACCGCACGCCCAAGCCCCGGGCGGTCGTCGAATGCGGTTCGTACTCCCACCCCAACCACGGCTGCACCGACGAGCGCGAGGACGCGATCGCCGCGTACACGCACGCCCTCGCCTGGTACATCACCCGCGACGAACGGCACGCCCGCAAGGCCATCGAGCTGATGGACGCCTGGTCCGCCGTGATCAGGGACCACACCAACAGCAACGCGCCCCTGCAGACCGGCTGGGCCGGCTCCTCCTGGCCCAGGGCCGCCGAGATCATCAAGTACACCTACACCTACACCGGCACCTGGGCGGACTCCGGCCGCTTCGCGACCATGCTCCGCACCGTCTACCTTCCCGAGATCATCAACGGCTCGAACTCCAACGGCAACTGGGAGCTGTCCATGATGGAGGCCGCCGTCGGCATCTCCGTCTTCCTGGAGGACAGGGCGTCGTACGACAAGGCCATGGCGAAGTTCCGCACGCGCACGGCCGCCTATGTCTACCTGGAGTCCGACGGCGCGCTGCCGAAGACGGTGCCGAGCCAGAACCTGAACACCCGGGAAAAGATCGTCAGGTACTGGCAGGGGCAGTCGACCTTCGTCAACGGACTCAGCCAGGAGACCTGCCGCGACTTCACCCACACACCGGCTACGGCCTCTCGGCCATCTCGCACGTCGCCGAGACCAGCCGCATCCAGGGCCACGACCTCTACGCCACCGACGTGGGCGAGCGGCTGCGGCACGGCCTCGGCTTCCACGCCACGTACCAGCTGGGCGCCGATGCCGAGAGCCGGCTGTGCGGCGGCTCGCTCAAGCTCGGGCTCGGACCGGTGACCGAAGTCGGCCACAACGCCCTGGCCAACCGTCTCGGGCACGCCATGACCAACACCACGACGCTGACCCAGCGGGGCCGTCCCGCCGGCAGCAACAACCTCTTCGTCGCCTGGGAGACCCTCACACACGGCGACAACCCCGCCTGACCATCTGACCGACCGGGCGCCGGGCGGGGACCCCGGCGCCCGGTCCGCCCGCCGGGCCGCGTCTGAGTTCCGTAAGTGCGTCCCGGAGCCGGTCTCCGGGACCCGAACCTCGTGCCGTGCGGTCGTAGGGTCGACGCTGCACAGGCGGCAGACCGCCGGAAGCGGCGCTGACCGGCCGCGTCAAGGCACGCGCGTACGAGGTCGCCGCGGTCCACGACGGCGCCACCGCCCTGAAGCTCGCGGCCGCACGCCACCCCGACGTGGTCGTCCTCGACCTCGGACTGCCCGACCCTGGACGGCGTCGAGGTGATCAGGGGCATGCGCGGCTGGAGCCGGGTGCCGATCCTGGTGCTGCCCGCCCGGCACTCCTGCGACGAGAAGGTCGAGGCGCTGGACGCGGGTGCCGACGACTACGTCACCACGCCGTTCGCATGGACGAGCTGCCGGCGCGGCTGCGGGCCGCCGTCCGCCGGGCCGAACCGGCCGGCGGAGGCGAGGGCGACGTGATCGTCGACACCGGCGAGTTCGCCGTCGATCCGGCCGCGAAGCATGTCAACCGCGCCGGCAAGGACGTACGGCCTGACCCCCACGGAGTGGCACCTGCTGGAGGTCCTCGTGCGCAACTGCGGCCGCCTGGTCGGGCAGAAGCAGCTCCAGGAGGTGTGGGGGCTCTCGCACGGGACGGAGACCCACTATCTGCGCGTGTACATGGCCCAGTTGCGGCGGAAGCCGGAGGCGGATCCCTCGCACCCGAAGCACTTCGTCACCGAGCCGGGCATGGGCTATCGGTTCGAGAAATAGGCTCCTCGCCCTTCGTCAGCAGGCCCCGGTACGCTTCAGATATGAGTGCTGTTCCTCGTTCCGAAAAGCCGGTGGGCCGGCTCCGGCGCATGCTCGACCGGCTCTCCTCGACGCAGGAGGACCTGGAGTCCGAGGAACTGCGGGAGGACACCGAGACGGCCGGCTGCATCCGGATCGGCGACTGCCAGGACCGGCAGATAGTGACCGTTACTGGTACCTTGCGCACGGTCACCCTTCGGCCGCGCGCCGGAGTCCCGGCTCTGGAGGCCGAGCTGTTCGACGGCTCCGCCGCGCTGGACGTGGTGTGGCTCGGCAGGCGCTCCATCGTGGGGATAGAGCCGGGGCGCAAGCTGATCGCATCGGGCCGGATTTCGATGAGCCGGGGCCGCCGGGTGCTGTTCAATCCCAAGTACGAACTGAGACCCCTCGGACGGGAGTAGCCGGTGACGTCGCTCGACAAGCCGACCGAAGAGACATCTGCGGACGACGCCCGGGCGGTGACCGAGGCCGCCCTGTTCGAGGCGTTCGGCGGCGTGCGGGGCATGGTGGAGACGGTGGTTCCCGGTCTCCTCTTCGTCACCATCTACACGATCAACAAGGACCTGCACCTGTCGGCGATCGCGGCGCTGGCCGTTTCGCTGGTGCTGGTCGTGGTCCGGCTGGTGATGAAGGACACCGTCAAGCACGCCTTCAGCGGTGTCTTCGGCGTGGCCTTCGGTGTCGTCTTCGCGATGATGACCGGCAACGCCAAGGACTTCTACCTGCCCGGCATGCTCTACACGCTGGGACTGGGCCTCGCCTACATCATCACCACCCTGTGCGGGGTGCCGCTGATCGGGCTGATCCTCGGCCCGGTCTTCAAGGAGAACCTCTCCTGGCGCACCCGGAACCCGGGCCGCAAGAAGGCGTACGCGAAGGCCAGCTACGCGTGGGGAGCGATCCTGCTCGCCAAGTGCGCGATCCTCTTCCCGCTGTACTGGTGGGCCGACACCACGCAGCTGGGCTGGGTCCTGGTCGCCCTGAAGATCCCGCCGTTCCTGCTCGCCGTGTACCTGACGTGGGTGTTCCTGGCGAAGGCGCCCGCGCCGATCGACGTGTTCGCGGAGATGGAGGCGGAGGAGAAGGCGGCCGAGGAGCGAGACCGGCAGGCCGCCGCCGCTCGGTCCGCCGAGCAGTGACCCTCCGGAGCTGACGGAAGGGGCGTCCCGAGCACTCGGGACGCCCCTTCCGCTTGTTTCCCCGCCTTGTCCCAGGGGGACGCGCTCAGCCCGCCGCGTTGCGCCGCACCGACAGCAGGTCCTCCAGCTGCTCCTCGCGGGCCTGGGCGGCCACGAAGAGGAGTTCGTCGCCGACCTCCAGGGAGTCCTCCCGGGAGGGTGTCAGGACGCGGTTGCCTCGGATGATCGTCACCAGGGACGTGTCCTGCGGCCACTCGACGTCGCCGACCTGCGTGCCGGCCAGGGCCGACTCCTCCGGCAGGGTCAGCTCGACCAGGTTGGCGTCGCCGTGGCTGAAGCGGAGCAGGCGGACCAGGTCGCCCACGCTCACCGCTTCCTCGACCAGGGCCGACATCAGACGCGGGGTGGAGACGGCCACGTCCACGCCCCAGGACTCGTTGAACAACCACTCGTTCTTGGGATTGTTCACCCTGGCGACGACACGGGGGACGCCGTACTCCGTCTTCGCCAGCAGGGACACGACCAGGTTCACCTTGTCGTCGCCGGTCGCGGCGATCACGACGTTGCAGCGCTGGAGCGCCGCCTCGTCCAGGGACGTGATCTCGCAGGCGTCGGCGAGCAGCCACTCGGCCTGCGGGACGCGTTCGACCGAGATGGCGGTCGGCGCCTTGTCGATCAGCAGGACCTCGTGGCCGTTCTCCAGCAGTTCGCCCGCGATCGAGCGGCCGACGGCGCCGGCTCCGGCAATGGCGACCCTCATCAGTGACCGCCCTCCTCTTCGGGACCCTTGGCGAACGCCGCCTCGACCTTGTCGACCTCGTCGGTGCGCATCATCACGTGCACCAGGTCGCCCTCCTGCAGCACCGTCTGCGAGGTGGGCAGGACCGCCTCGCCGAGCCGGGTCAGAAACGCGACGCGCACGCCCGTCTCCTCCTGGATCCGGCTGATCTTGTGGCCGACCCAGGCGGTGGAGGTGTGCACCTCGGCGAGCTGGACGCCGCCGGTGGGGTCGCGCCACAGTGGCTCGGCGCCGGAGGGCAGCAGACGGCGCAGCATCTGGTCGGCCGTCCAGCGGACCGTCGCGACGGTGGGGATGCCCAGGCGCTGGTAGACCTCAGCGCGGCGCGGGTCGTAGATGCGGGCGGCGACGTTCTCGATGCCGAACATCTCACGGGCCACGCGCGCGGCGATGATGTTGGAGTTGTCACCGCTGGAGACGGCGGCGAAGGCGCCGGCCTCCTCGATGCCCGCCTCGCGCAGGGTGTCCTGGTCGAAGCCGACACCGGTGACCCGGCGGCCGCCGAAGGAAGAGCCCAGCCGGCGGAAGGCGGTGGGGTCCTGGTCGACCACGGCGACCGTGTGCCCCTGTTGCTCCAGGTTCTGGGCCAGTGCGGAACCCACCCTTCCGCACCCCATGATGACAATATGCATCGCGTCACACCGCGCTTCCTGCAGGCCCTCTGGCCTTCATGGATGTCGTGCTCATGTCTCTCTTTCGGCTCGCCAGGCATCACG
This sequence comes from Streptomyces sp. NPDC006265, assembly GCF_040613555.1. Classification (NCBI taxonomy): domain Bacteria; kingdom Bacillati; phylum Actinomycetota; class Actinomycetes; order Kitasatosporales; family Streptomycetaceae; genus Streptomyces; species Streptomyces sp. NPDC006265. The sequence continues at coordinate 1,321 of NZ_JBEXSH010000546.1, read as the reverse complement.
TCGCGGCCTGCGTGCGGGCCGCCGGGCAACATCATGCCGGTGGAATCACGTCATGATGCCCTCCGGGGGCGGTGCCGCGTGCGGCTGCCCGACTCCAACGTATCCGCAAAGTCGAGGGGGTTGCCGAGGGCCCTGCCGGGCCCTCGGCCCGGGGGGGGCCCCCCCCAGAGTAACCAGATAGGAGTCCATCTGTGTGGGGGCGCGGGGGTGGTTACAATATTGTACATACACCACCGGCCCGA
>NZ_JBEXSH010000546.1:0-1069 GCF_040613555.1 Streptomyces sp. NPDC006265 | reverse complement strand
GCGCCGTTGCCGAACGGGTGGCCCTCGGCGGGATGGGCGCCGGTCGCCCACCGCGCCGCCATGAGTACCGAGATCGACGTCCTCGTGCTGGGCGGCGCGGGTGTGGACACGATCGTGCACGTACCCGAGCTGCCCGTGCCGTTCGCGGACAGCCACATGATCCGGCCCGGGATCGTGACCCGCGCGGGCCAGAGCGGCGACTTCGTGGCCCTCGGGACGACCGCGCTGGGCCTGCGCACGCACCACCTCGACCTGCTCGGCGACGACCCCGAGGGCGACCTCGTCCGCGCGCTGCACCGGGAGCACGGCATCGGGCTCACCGCCGTCCCGCAGCCCCTCGGCACCAAGCGCGCGGTCAACCTCGTCGGCCCCGACGGCAGGCGGTCGTCCCTCTACGACGCCACCCGGGCCGCCGACACGGACCGGCTGCCCGAGAACACCGTCCGCGCACTCGCGGCCGTCAGCAGGCACGCCCACGTCGTCATCACCCAGCCGTGCGCCCACGCGCTGCCCACCCTGCGCGAGGCGGGCCTCACGATCTCCACCGACCTGCACGACTGGGACGGCTCCAACCCCTACCACGAGCCCTTCGCCCACCAGGCCGACCTGGTCTTCCTGTCCAGCGCCGCCCTGACCTACCCGGAGCGGACCATGCGGCGGATCACCGAACGGGGCCGGGCCCGCGTCGTCGTCGCCACCGCAGGGGCGGACGGGGCGTTCCTGCTGGCCGACGGGGAGCTCACCCACGTACCCGCCGTCGCGCCCCCGGCGCCGGTCGTCGACTCCAACGGCGCGGGCGACGCCTTCGCCGCCGCGTTCCTCCACGCCTGGCTGAACGGCACCCCACCCCGCCGCAGCGCCCTGCACGGCACCGTGGCCGGCGCCTACGCCTGCACGATCCCGTCGACCCGGGCCGCCGGCATCGGGCCGGAAGAGCTCCGCGCGGCGGTGGCGGCACTGGAGCGGCCCGAGCAGCCCGGCCCTTCCCGTGCTCCCGGCGACTCCTAGTGCCGCGACAGGCAACGTTCGCCCCGTCACGACGCCCGGCACGCTCCCCCAAGCTCTCGAC
>NZ_JBEXSH010000545.1:0-6071 GCF_040613555.1 Streptomyces sp. NPDC006265 | reverse complement strand
GGACGCCCCGCCTCAGTCTGCACGGCGTTTCTGCGCGGCAGGTCTCATCGCCGCAGGCCGGTCAGGGCCGCCGGCCGGCTACGAGGAGGCGCTCAACGCCCTGGAACTCGCCGAGCGCCTGGAACTGGAGGACCCGGTTCTGCGGGCAGCCGACCTGCTCGTCTACCCCGTCCTCACCCGCGACCGGCAGGCCATGGCCGAACTCGTCCTCGCCGCCCTCGGCCCGCTCACCGCGGCCCGTGGCGGCGCCCAGCCCCTTCTGGACACCCTCACCGTCTACTTCGACTCCGGCTGCGTGGCTGCGGAGGCGGCTCGCCGCCTCACTCTCAGTGTGCGTGCGCTGACCTACAGGCTGGAGCGCATCCACAAGCTCACCGGCGCCGACCCGGCCGATCCAGCCCACCGCTACATGCTCCAAACCGCAGTGATCGGCGCCCGGCTGCTGGACTGGCCCGCCGAGGAGCTCTGACCCGCCCCGCGGACGAGGTCAGGTGCGCGCGAGTTCGGCCGCGCCGAACGACACGTCGAAGCGGTCGCACCAGATGGTCACGCTGGTGAACCGGGACGGGTCGACGTCGGCGGGCAGGGCGTAGTTCTGACTCCCCTTGTTCCCCTTGAGCTTGCCGAGGCTGACGTACGCGCCGTCGTCGAAGACGTGCCAGCCGGCCCGCCCCTCCTTCACCGGCGCGTCGGTCAGCCACACGCGCAGATCCGGGCCGTTGCTGGTGTCGAGGTCCTCCAGCCGTACGACATGGGACCCGTCGGCGAGCCGTACGAGCTTCACACTGCCCGAGGTGGCATGCTCGTGGCTGATCAGTTCGCCGCCCGCCAGCGTCCGGGGCAGGGGGGCCGGGGGAGGCGACGCGGAGGACGCGCCGGCCGGAGGCGCCGTCGGGGCTACGGCGCCGGGCAGGGCCTCCTGCACGGTTTCGTCCTGCCACAGCTTCCACGGCTGGAACCAGTACAACCCCAGGCCGCCCCCCACGACCATCACCGCCAGCGCCCCGATGACCAACGGCCTGCCCCGCGTCTTCCGTCCCCGCCCCATACCCGCCTCGATTCCTGAGTGCTTACTGCCGCTTCAATTCAACGGGCCGCGAGGGCGGCGCGCACCCCGATGCGGATGACGGAAGTCTTACGTCGCGGCGTCGACCGTGAGCACGGCCACCTTCTCGATAGGTGTCCGGTGAACGGATCTCGGGTTCCGTATAACGGTCCGATATCGCTCGCTGGCACTTTCGATCGTAACTGGAAGTTATGTGACTTGAGTCACTAAAGACAGAGCAAAGGTCGTGGTAGAACTGCGCAACTCCGCAGGTGGAACCGCTCAACACCACAGTGCGGAGCGGTCGGCATGCACCGGCAGCACGACCAGGGTGATCACGATCCGCATCCGCGGAACGCCCATCCCGTGTCGCCGATCGGACAACGGCGTTCGTTCAGAGACCGCACATCAACCGGCGGCACTTCCCCGTGCCCCGGGCTCGCACCATCGAGGTAGCCACTGTGTCACTCGACTCCGTCACCCAAAACGTCGACGAAGCCGTCAGCAATTTCTTCGAACCGATAGCCAAGTGGCTCGGGGAGGTCGTCTTCTACACGGTTCCCGTCGGCGGAACCGAACTCCCCCTCATCGTCGCCTGGCTCGTCGTCGCCGGTCTGGTGTTCACCGGCTGGTTCGGGTTCGTGCAGGTCCGCAAGTTCAAACTCGCGTTCGACGTGGTCCGCGGGAAGTACGACGAGAAGGGGTCGGCGGGCGAGGTCAACCACTTCCAGGCCCTGACCGCCGCCGTCTCCGGCACGGTCGGCCTCGGAAACATCGCCGGTGTGGCCGTCGCCGTCTCCATCGGCGGCCCCGGCGCCACCTTCTGGATGATCCTGTGCGGCCTGCTCGGCATGGCCACCAAGTTCGTCGAGGTCACCCTCGGCGTGAAGTACCGCGAGGTGCACGCCGACGGCACCGTCTCCGGCGGCCCGATGCACTACCTGCCCAAGGGTCTCAGGGAGCGCTTCGGCAGCGGCGGCGCCAAGCTCGGCAAGGTGCTCGCCGTCCTCGCCTCGATCATGATCCTCTTCTTCGGTCTGTTCGGTGGCAACCTCTTCCAGACCAACCAGAGCTACGCGCAGATCTCCTCGACCTTCGGCGGCGAGGACGGCTTCCTGGCCTCCTCCGCCGGTGCCGTCCTCTTCGGCCTGGTCGTCGCCGCGCTGGTCGGTCTCGTGCTGCTCGGCGGCATCCGCTCCATCGCCTCGGTCACCAGCCGGCTGGTGCCCGCGATGGCCGGCATCTACATCGTGGCCTGCCTGGTCGTCATCCTGGGCAACGTCACCCAGGTGCCGGACGCCTTCCAGACCATCCTGCAGGGCGCCTTCGAGGCCGAGGGCGTCGCGGGCGGTGTGATCGGTGCCCTGATCATCGGCTTCCAGCGCGCCGCGTTCTCCAACGAGGCCGGTCTCGGCTCCGCCCCGATCGCCCACTCCGCGGTCAAGACCAACCACCCCGCGAGCGAGGGTCTGGTCGCCCTGCTGGAGCCGTTCATCGACACGGTCGTCATCTGCACCATGACCGCGCTGACCATCGTCATCGCCAACCCGGCCAGCTGGGCCGAGGCCCGCGCCGGCGAGAGCATCGGCGGCGTCACCATCACCTCCGACGCCTTCGAGACCGTACTGCCCTGGTTCCCGACCGTGCTCACCGTCGCGGTGCTGCTGTTCGCCTTCTCCACGATCCTGACCTGGGGCTACTACGGCCTCAAGGCCTGGTCGTACCTGTTCGGCAAGAGCAAGACCAGCGAGACCGTCTTCAAGGTCATCTGGAGCCTGTTCGTGCTCGTGGGCGCCCTGATGTCCCTCGACTCGCTGATCAGCCTGGCCGACTCCGCGCTCTTCCTGCTGTCGGTCTTCAACATCATCGGCCTGTACCTGCTCGCCCCGGTCGTCAAGCGCGAGCTGTCCTCCTTCCTGGAGTTCGTCCGCGCCCGCAAGGCCGGCGAGCTCACCGACGAGGACCAGGAGCCGGAGAAGACCACCGTCTGACCGCCCCCCGGCGGCCCGGCTCCGGTACGGGCCCGTTCCCACCTCGCGCCTTGGTGGGTACGGGCCCGTACGTCTGTCGCCACGGCCGACGGCCTGCGAGCAACCGCCTACGACCCGCCGCCGAGCTCCGCCTCGTCGCGCCGCCGGTCCAGATAGCCGATGGCCGGGGTCGCCATGACGCCGTGCAGCACCACCGAGATCACCACGGTGAGGGCCACGACCGCCCACAGCTCCCGCTCCAAGCCGGCGAAGGAGTCCTGCCCCAGCGCGTAGGACAGGTAGAACAGCGAACCGATGCCCCGGATCCCGAACAGGGCGACCACGGCACGCTCCTTCTTCCCCATGGTGGTCCGAGCCTGTGCCAGCCACCCGGTCAGCGGCCGTACGACAAGCAGCACCAGCACGCCCAGCACCGCGCCCGTCAACGTCAGCGCGGACAAGGCCCCGGCCACCAGGTACCCGCCGAGCAGGAACAGCAGCACGGCCGTGAGCAACCGCTCGATCTGCTCGGTGAACTCGTGCAGCACCTTGTGATAGCCGTGGCTGCGCTCGGCGGCCCGGATGACGCAGGCGGTCACGAACACGGCCAGGAAGCCGTAGCCGTGGAGCACCTCGGCGATGCCGTAGGACACGAAGGTGGCCCCCAGCGCCACGAAGCCCTCCATGTGTTCGGACAGCCGCAACGCCGACGCGCGCACCCGGAAGAACATCCACCCCAGCAACCAGCCGACACCGCCCCCGACGGCCAGCCCTACAGCGCACCTGCCCAGCAGGTCCGTCAGCGCCCACGACCCGATCCAGTCGGCCGACCACCCCGTCCCGGCCGCCGCGGCGAGGGCGAGGGCGGCGTAGACGAACGGAAAGGCGAGTCCGTCGTTCAGCCCCGCCTCGCTGGTCAGAGCGAACCGCACCTCGTCCTCGTCGCGCTCGGTGCCGAGCGGCTCGCCCACGCGCACCTCACCGGCCAGCACGGGGTCCGTGGGCGCGAGTACGGCGCCCAGCAGCAGGGCGGCGGCGGGCGGCCAGTCGAGCAGCCCCCAGGCCAGCAGGGCGACGACCGCCACGGTCAGCGGCATCGTGATGCCCAGCAACCGCCACGTCGTGGACCACCGGCGCCATGCGAAGGGCCGGTCGATGGCGAGCCCGGCGCCCATCAGCGACACGATCACACACACCTCGGTGGTGTGCTCGACCCACAGCCGATCACGTACGGGGTCCACGGCCGGCACACCCACCGGCAGGAGCTCGATGAGAACCCCCGCTGCGAGGAAGACCATGGGCAGGGACAGCGGCCGCCTGGAGACCACCCGTGGCAGCACGGCCGCGCCAAGGGCCCCCAGGCCCAGACAGACGTAGACCACGTCCGAAAGCGTCACTGCGACCCTCCTGCCCGAGCGATCTTCTCCCAGGCCACGTGTGTACCCGTTAACCCCCGGCGCCTCGCCCGAGTACGTCACCGAGCTCGCTGCCTGCCCGTTTGCGGCGGACGAATGGGGGGTGGGCCGATGGACCCACTCCGGTTAGGGTGTGCGGAACGCGTAGTGAGACGCGGGGTGTGCCGGGAAGTCTGGTCGGCGTCCGCAGGGCCGTGTGCCCGTTTCACCGACCCCCGGAGGTTCGCCGCCTTGGCCGCCACCCCGCCCCGCAACTCGTTCCTCGGTCTTCCCCCCTGGCCCGAACGACAGGCAGTGGCCCGTGCCCTGCGCACCGAGACGGTGGGCGGCCTCGTCCTGCTGGCCGCAGCGGTGGTGGCTCTGGTATGGGCGAACACCCCGCTCAGCAGCGCTTACACCACCATCCGCGACTTCCACTTCGGGATACCCGCGCTGGGCCTGGATCTCTCGGTCGGCCACTGGACCTCCGACGGACTGCTGACGGTCTTCTTCCTGGTCGCCGGGATCGAGCTGAAGCGTGAGCTGGTCGTCGGCTCGCTGCGCACCCCGGCGACGGCCGCGTTGCCGGTCATCGCCGCCGTGTGCGGCATGGCCGTACCCGCCGCCCTCTACGCCGCCACGGTCGCGTCCGGCGGCGGCAGCATGGACGGCTGGGCGGTGCCGATGGCCACCGACATCGCCTTCGCCCTGGCGGTCCTGGCGGTCATCTCCACCCATCTGCCGACCGCCCTGCGGGCCTTCCTGCTGACCCTCGCGGTCGTCGACGACCTCGGCGCGATCCTGATCATCGCCGTCTTCTTCACCTCGAACCTGAACTACTGGGCGCTGGCGGGTGCGCTTGCCGGGCTGGCCGTCTTCTACGTCCTGCAGCGGCGACGGGTGCGGGGCTGGTGGTGGTACGTGCCGCTCGGCGTGCTGACCTGGGCGCTGCTGTACAACGGCGGCATCCACGCCACCGTCGCTGGAGTGGCCATGGGCCTGATCCTGCGCACCGTCCGCGACAAGGACGAGAACCAGTCACCCGCAGAACGCACCGGACACCTGCTGCACCCCCTCTCCGCCGGCCTGTGCGTGCCACTGTTCGCGCTGTTCGCCGCCGGGGTCAGCGTCTCCGGCGACGCACTGGGCAAAGTCTTCACCACCCCAGAACCCCTCGGAGTGATCGTCGGGCTGGTGGCGGGCAAGATCATCGGCATCTTCGCCGGCACCTACCTCGCCGCCCGTTTCACCCGAGCCCGGCTCAACCCGGAGCTGGCCTGGGCCGACGTCCTCGCCCTGGCGACCCTGGCCGGAATCGGTTTCACGGTCGCCCTGCTCATCGGCGAGCTGGCCTTCTCCGGCACGGCCGTCGGCGAACACGTCAAGGCCGCCGTCCTGATCGCCTCACTCAGCGCCGCCCTGCTGGCCACCGTGCTCCTGCGCCGCAGGAACGCCGTGTACCGGCGCCTGTACGAGGAGGAGAACCTCGACGAGGACGCCGACGGCATTCCCGACGTCTACCAGCGCACGGAACCCAGCAGCACATGACCTGACCACCGCCGCGCCGCCTCAGGAATGGCATCGGCCATGCGACGCCACAATCCAACCGCCGTATCATGCGCCTCCGGATCGGAGGATTCCTCTGCCCGGCGTATCAGATCG
>NZ_JBEXSH010000544.1:0-6073 GCF_040613555.1 Streptomyces sp. NPDC006265 | reverse complement strand
GTCCCCACGCCCTGCACCCCGACGTCGTCTTCTCCCGGGACGAGTTGCTCACCCTCGCCGACACGGCACTGGCCCTCTACCCGGCCGACCGGGATCCCTCGGCCGGGAGGCTCCCCGCGGACCTGAATCCATTTCATGAGGAGCGCTGCCATGGCAGAGCCGCGGCCCGTCCTGGAGATGACGGGCGTAGTCAAGGAGTTTCCGGGGGTCAGGGCTCTGTCGGGCGTCGACTTCCGGCTCTTCCCGGGCGAGATCCATGCCCTGATGGGCGAGAACGGCGCCGGAAAGTCCACGCTGATCAAGGTGCTGACGGGCGTCTACTCCCTGGACGGCGGCACGATCACCCTCGACGGCGAGCCCGTCCGGTTCGGCAGCCCACTGCAGGCGCAGCAGGCCGGCATCAGCACGGTCTACCAGGAGGTCAACCTCTGCCCCAACCTGTCGGTGGCGGAGAACATCTTCATCGGACGCGAACCCACCCGCGCCGGCCGCATCCAGTGGAAGCGGGTGCGCAAGGAGGCGGCGGAGCTGGTCGACCGGCTCGGACTCGACATCGACGTCACCGCGCCGCTGTCCTCGTACCCGCTGGCCGTGCAGCAACTGGTCGCGATCGTACGGTCGGTGGGCACCGGGGACGGTGACGCCGCGGCATCCGGCACCAAGGTGCTGGTCCTCGACGAGCCGACCTCCAGCCTCGACCGCGATGAGGTCCTCGAACTCTTCCGCCTGATGCGGCAGTTGAGGGACGAGGGGGTCGCGATCCTGTTCGTGTCGCACTTCCTGGACCAGATCTACGAGGTCTGCGACCGGATGACCATTCTGCGCAACGGCACCCTGGTCGGCGAGCACCTGGTCCGTGACCTCGACCAGGTCGGACTGATCGAGTTGATGATCGGCAAGGCCCTGGACCAGCTCGAAGAGCTGCATGAGCACCAGATGCACTCCGACGTCGGCGAGACCCTGGTCAAGGCCGACGGGCTCGGCCGCACCGGCGGGATCGCCCCCTTCGACCTGGAGATCAAGAAGGGTGAGGTGCTCGGACTCGCCGGCCTGCTGGGATCCGGCCGCACCGAACTCGCCCGACTGCTGTTCGGAGCCGACCAGCCGGACAGCGGCAAGGTGACCATCGGCGGCAAGCAGGTGTCGATGAGCGCCCCGAACGCCGCCATCGCCGCCGGGGTCGCGTTCTGCTCGGAGAACCGCAAGACCGAAGGCCTGGTGCCCGATCTGACGGTGCGGGAGAACATCATCCTCGCCCTCCAGGCGGCCCGCGGCTGGACCAGGCCCATCCCGGCCCCCCAGCGCGACGAACTCGTCGCCAAGTACATCAAGGCGCTGGACATCCGCCCCGTCGATCCGGAGGCCCGCGTCGGGCAGCTCAGCGGCGGAAACCAGCAGAAGGTTCTGCTCGCCCGCTGGCTGATCACGCAGCCGCGGCTGCTGATCCTGGACGAGCCGACGCGCGGTATCGACATCGGCGCCAAGGCGGAGATCCAGAAACTGGTGGTCTCCCTCTCCGAGGACGGCATGTCAGTGCTGTACATCGCGGCCGAACTGGAGGAGGTCCTCCGGCTCAGCCACACCATCGGAGTGCTGCGCGACCGCAAGCTGGTGGCGCGGCTGGCCAACGGGCCGGAGACCACCACCAGCAAGATCCTCGAGACCATCGCGAGCGGAGAACACCAGTGACCACCACCTCCCGCTGGCGAGCACTGACGCATCACCACCTGTTCTGGCCGGTCGCCGTCCTGATCGCCCTGCTGCTCGTCAACGTCCCCTTCACACCCGACTTCTTCTCGATCAAGATGACGGACGGCCACCTCTACGGCAGCCTCGTCTCGATCGTGCTGTTCGGTTCGCCGCTCATCCTGGTGGCGGTCGGCATGACCCTGGTCATCGCGACCGGCGGCATCGACCTCTCCGTCGGTGCCGTGGTCGCCATCACCGGCGCCCTGACCTGTTCGTACATCAGTGACCAGGCCGACCAGAACGCCCTGTCCGCGGTGTTCCTGGCGATGGGCATCGGGCTGGTGGCCGCGGTCGTCTGTGGCCTGTGGAACGGCTTCCTGGTGGCCCGGATGGGAATCCAGCCCATCATCGCGACCCTCATCATCATGGTCGCGGGCCGAGGTGTCGCGCAGCTGATCACCGATGGCCAGATCATCACCATCAACAGCGAGCCGTACAAGCTGATCGGCGGCGGCTACTGGCTGACCCTGCCCTTCTCCATCTTCGTGGTGGCCGCCGTCGTGGCTGTCACCGTGGCGCTGACCCGCCGCACGGCGCTCGGCCTGCTGGTCGAGTCGGTCGGCGGCAACGCCGAGGCCAGCCGCCTGGTCGGCATCAGGTCCACGCGCATCAAGATCATGGTCTATATGTTCTGCGCGCTGTGCGCGGGCATCGCGGGCCTGATGATCAGCTCCAACACCTCGGCAGCGGACGGCAACAACGCCGGCCTGTGGATCGAACTGGACGCGATCCTCGCCGTGGTGATGGGCGGCACCTCGCTGCTCGGCGGCCGGTTCTCCATCGGCGGCACGGTGATCGGGGCCCTCGTCATCCAGACCCTGACCACCACGATCTACACCATCGGCGTGCCGACCCAGACCAACCTGGTCTTCAAGGCCCTCGTCGTCATCGTCGTCTGCCTGCTGCAGGCCCCGAAGTTCCGGGCCAAGGTGTTCGGCGCGAAGGGCAGCAAGGGACCGCGCCGGGCCGCCGCCCCGGTGGAGCCCGCACCGGCGGCCGACGCCGCCCCGAAGATGGAGGTGTCGCGATGAGCGTGACTGCCCAGGCCCCCAAGGCAGCGGAGAGCGGCACCGCCTCCCGTGCCGCGCGCCTGCTCGGCGACAGGCGTCTGCCCGTCCTGGTCACGGCCGCTCTGTTCATCGCCATGTACGTCGGTGGCCTCAGCCGGTACCAGAACTACGGGTTCGCCGAACCCCAGGTCTTCCTCAACCTGTTCATCGACAACGGCTACCTGCTGGTCGCAGCCATCGGAGCCACCTTCGTCATCATGTCCGGCGGCATCGACCTGTCCGTGGGCTCGGTGATCGGCTTCACCACCATGTTCTCGGCATGGCTGGTGGAACGTCAGGGCCTGCCGCTGCTCCTGGTCGTCCCCCTCGCCCTGGCCGTGGGCGCCTTCGGTGGCTTCCTGATGGGCTACGTCATCCACAACTTCGAGATCCAGCCCTTCATCGTCACCCTCGCCGGCCTCTTCCTCTTCCGCGGACTGTGCCTGGTCATCAGCAAGGAGTCGATCTCCATCAGCGACGCCTCGGTGGACACCCTGGCCCAGACGCGGGTGTCGCTGGGCGTAGGGGAACTGTCGATCGGCGCCCTCGTGGCCCTGGCCGTCCTCGGTGCGGCCTGCTACCTGCTCCACTACACACGCTTCGGACGCCGTGTGTACGCCATCGGCGGCAACGAGCAGTCGGCTCTGCTCATGGGTCTTCCGCTGGGCGGCACGAAGATCGCCGTGTACACGGTGAGCGGCCTCTGCTCGGCCCTGGCGGGCCTGCTGTTCATGCTGTACATCCAGTCGGGCGACCCGCTGCACGCCGTCGGCATGGAACTCGACGCCATCGCCGCCGTGGTCATCGGCGGCACCCTGCTGACCGGCGGTTCCGGCTATGTGCTGGGCACACTCTTCGGTGTGCTGGTGCTCGGCCTGATCAAGACCGTCATCACGTTCGAGGGGACGCTCAGCTCCTGGTGGACGAAGATCGCCACGGGTGTGCTGCTGTGCGCCTTCATCCTGATCCAACGGACCATGACGTCACGTCAGAAGGCCTGACCGGCAGTTCTGTGATCACTCGCCGTCGGCCACAAAGGGCCGGGCCACTCATCCCGTGCGGGCAGCCAGTCGGGCTGCCCCGAAGGGCCCCTGCTTCCCGTTCCGACACGTCTCGCGTTCCGGGGTCTCGCTGCCGGAGCGCCTCGACGCCGCCGTAGGTCCGCACCTTGACGGGCAGCAATCGCCCCTGACTACCGCTCCAGGAGTTCGCTTCCGCCTCCGTGCGGTTGCGGTACACCGAACTGATGACCAACGCCAGTCTCTACGGCCGCCCGGTGATCCCTGGGTGCTGCGCGTTGAGTGGTATTGCGAGGAAACCTCGCTGCGGGTCGAAGTGCACGTCTACTGGTGGGGCGTGGCCCCGTTCCACGCCGCGGTCTTCGGCGGCATGGCCCGCAATATCGCGGCCGCGGCCGAATCGGCCGCGGCCCCTGAACGGCCCGTACCCGCTGAGGGGGGCTCGAGGAACTGCGCGCGATCCTTGAAATCGCCTCGTGCGTCGGATTGCACCACTGTTGACCGTGGTTTTCCGTCCTTGCGGGCACGCTATGGGCACGGCTTCGGAGTAATTGGTCTGGAGAATGGGGCGACGGGCCTTGGGGGATTCCGCGTTCAGGTGCGTCGTGCCCAGGACATGTGTGGTTGCGGAAGCGTAGAGGGGTTCGGCGTCCGGCTGTCATTCGAGTGGAGACACGCACACTCATCCCGGGCACACCGACACGGAAGCCCAACCCCATGACACGCCCCTCTCCCCAGGAACTGTCTGGCACCCGAAAAGGGGCGGGTGAGGTCGGCTCGGCTGATCCTCAGCAACACGGACATGGGGTGGTGTGCCGGATACATCAATCCGGTACATGGACTACTCCTGGTACATGTCCATGAAGCGCACGAACGTCTGCGCGGACCCCGAGGACCTGGCGATCATCAAGGAGGCCGCCAAGCGCCGGGGTATAAGCGAGGCCGAGATCATCCGCCAGGGCATCCATCTCGCCGCGATGGCGAACCGGGTCTGGGACGAGCCGCTCTTCTCGCGCACCTTCGGGGGGCCGGGGCGCACGCTGTCCGAGTCGGAGGTCCGCGACACGGTCGGCGATGCCGTCCGGCGGGAGACCGGCTCGGGCTCCGGATCCGCCGCGTGATCATTGTCATCGCCGATACGTCCGGCCCTCTGGCAGCCCTGGACTCGGCCCATCCGGAACACCGGGCGGCGAACGAGGCGATCATGGCGGCGGGCCTGCTGGTCATGTCTCCGCTCCTGCTGGCCGAACTGGATCACGTGGCGACGCGTGAGCTCGGCCGGGAGGCTGCCCTCAGCGCGGTCGACGACCTGCGGCGCTGGATGAGCCGGGGTCGTGTCGTCCTGCCGGAGATCACGCAGGACCACCTGGGCGCAGCCCAGTCCGTCCGCGTCCGCCACCGCGCGCTGGACCTCGACCTCGCCGACGCGGTGAACGTGGCGCTTGCCGCCGACTACGACACGGACGCGATCCTCGCCCTCGACCGGCGAGACTTCCGGGCCGTACGCCCGCTCGGCTGCCACGAGGCGTTCCGGGTACTCCCCGACGACCTCCCGCTCTGACGCAGGACCCTCGGCCGTCAAGTGCCCGCTCCCACAAGGCGCTTGTGCACCGCCCACGACGACGCACGTGCAGGACGGTTGCCGCCCTCGCCCAGGAACAGCAGGCTGAGGGCCCGCCTCCGTGATTAGGCGCCCGCTCAAGGGGTGTGTGCCCTCTGCGTGCCCAATCTCGGGGTACAGAAGTACTCGTAAAACGCGGCAATGGCTCTTCCAACAAGACAAGCCCCAGGCCGCTGACCTGGGACTTCAAGAAGAGCGGGTGACGAGAATCGAACTCGCGCTCTCAGCTTGGGAAGCGACGGCGCTTGCGGGGGTGCGTCGTGTCTGACCTGAGCCTATGAGGTTTGCATCCTCATGCCTTCAGCTTGGATGGCACCGTAATGGGCCGTAGTTCTCCGTTCTTACGGGCATGCCAAGGGCACGACATCCGACAGACGTCTTTCCGGGCCGCGGGCACGTTCCTCTCCGTTCGCGCGTCGACAACGCACGAGCCGGCCGCGTGGGCCTTCGCTCATGCGCATCCGGAGAAATCGTCCAGTAGAAGCTGTCGGCGACCCCTGGGCGTGGAACCAAGCCCGCAGCGCCTTCCTGCGGCGGCTTGTGTCGGCGGTCTCTGAACCTGGACCCCTTTGGGGTCGGTGACTTTTGACCCCGTGTGCAGTTGTTCACCCGGTTGCCGCGCTCGGTGTGCGGCC
>NZ_JBEXSH010000543.1:0-6078 GCF_040613555.1 Streptomyces sp. NPDC006265 | reverse complement strand
GTCGGCCCGGACACTGTCGCTCCCGCTGTCCTTCCTCGGCGGCGGCAAATGGACGTCGACGGTCTACGCCGACGGCACGCCCGGAACCTCCGCCTACCAGACCCCCGTCGTGGTGAGCACGCGGACCGTCACCTCGGCGACCGTGCTCAGCGCGGCCATGGCCCCCTCCGGCGGGCAGGCGGTGGTGCTGAAGCCGAGCGGAAGAAGGGGATGCCGGCGCTCCCTCATGGAGGCGCCGGCATCCGGGTTTCAGGTCAGTTCGTCACGCGGAAGGTGGCGTCGCTGCGTGCTGTCGCGTTGGTGATCGGGTCGAGCTTCAGGTAGTAGGCGTAGTGGCGGATGTACCGGTCGGGGAAGTTGTACGACTGGAACGACGACCAGGTGGAGTCGGCGAGCCCCGCGACCTGGCGGAAGCTGGCGTCGGCGGCGAACTGGCTGCTGCCGTCGAAGCGGGCCAGCTGGAAGTCGTAGTTGGTGTGCCGCAGGAAGTACCCGGGCATGTTCACCGACTCGAAGGAGACGGTGCCCGTGCCGGCCAGGCCGGTCCGCAGCCGGAACCGGGAGTCTTCGACGGGGGTGACGTTGGGGTCGATGCGCACGTCGAAGTTGGTGTGCCGTACGTAGCGGTCCTGGAAGTTGAACGACTGCAGTCGCTGGGCCGCGGTGTTGGGCCAGCGCGCGAGCACCCGGCTCTCCTCGGCGGCCGTCATGTTCAGGATCCAGCCGTGGCGCTTCTTGGTGACGCCCATGTTGTAGCTCGTCGAGGCCAGCTGCTGGTACGAGGCGGGGTTGGACGGGTCGGTCGTGGTGACCGGCATGTAGCCGCGGTTGGTGGCGTACTGGTCCAGGTAGAGCGCCCACTTGTTGGTGCCGTTGAACTTCATCCACATCGGGCCCTCGACCATCGACCCGGTCAGGCCGATGCCGGAGAGGTCGCCCAGGTTGGTCCAGGTCCCCAGGATGGAGTTGCTGCCTTCGAGGGTGATCTCCCCGTCGCCGGAGGCCCGCACGTAGCGGTAGTTACCGACACCGGAGGGCACCTCGATGATCTGGGTGTCGATGATCTCCTGGGTGCCGGGGCGGTCGATGTAGAGCTGCGGGGTGGTGATGGTGCGGAAGTCGCTGGTCCGGGCGTAGAAGATGCGGTGCTTCGTCTTGCCGTCGAGGGGCACGTTCGTCGCCCAGTACAGGACGTAGTCGTTGGTCTCGGGGTTCCAGATCGCCTCGGGCGCCCAGGCGTTGCGGCCGTCCGGGATCGGGCCGGCGACGTTGAGCAGCCACGGATCCGACCAGGTGACCAGGTCCGTCGACTCCCACACCACCAGGTTGCGGCTGCCGTTGTTGATGGCGGCGTTCCAGTCCTGCCCGCAGCTGATGCACAGGTCGGTCGCGATGATCCAGTACTTGCTGCCGTCGGGGGATCTCACGAGTGCGGGGTCGCGCACGCCCTTGGTGCCGATCGTGGAGCGCAGCACCATGCCGCCGCCGTTGAGGTCGTTCCAGTGCAGGCCGTCCGTGCTGTGCGAGAGGTACATCTGCTGGTTGGTGGCCCCCTCCCCGGTGAAGTGCACCATCAGGTAGCCGGGGTCGGCGGCGGCTGCCCGGTTCGGTGCGGTCAGGACCTGGCCTGTGAAGAGCAGGCAGGCGGCGACGAGTATCGCCGACAGCCGGGAGAGAAGCGTGCGCATGTACGGTTTCTGCCTTTCTGCGGTTGCCTCAATCGGGGAGAGGTTCAGCTGTCACCACCGGCTCGCCGTGCGGCGACTGGAATGAGTGAGCAGAAGGGAACCGATGCCCCATTGTTCGATATTTAGAAAGCCCCTCGGAAAATCGGCCAGACGCTATAGGGCTGGCAAAAAGAGTGTCAAGGGGTCGCGGCTGTCGACCGTCACAGCAATCCGTCCACGCAGGGCATCCTTGTTCGGTATATCGGATGTCGTTCGAAACGTATTGACGCCGACTCGTATCCCAATTCACACTCACGCAGCGCGATGTCATTCGGGCGGCATGTCAGCACGTCTGCCAGGGTCGCGAGCCGCCCTCTCAGGCATGTCTTCATCACGGGATGTGAACCCATGCACAGCGTGAGACCTCAGAGCCGCCGAAGATTCCGGCAGGGCGCCGTCGCCGCCGTGGCAGCCGCCGCGCTCCTGGCGGGCGCTGTAGGTCTGTCAGCCCCCGCCCAGGCTGCGGAGATCACCGACGGTCTGGCTCTCTGGTACAAACTCGACTCCACCTCGGGCACCGTGGCGGTGGACTCCTCGGGCAACGGCCGCAACGGCACCGTCAACGGCACCGGGGGCTGGTCGGGGACGGAAGGACTGACGTTCAACGGGTCGGACACCTACATCAAGGTGCCCGACAACATCATGAGCGGCATGAACTCGATCACCGTCTCGATGGACGTGCAGATCGACGCCGCCCAGGCCACGCCGTACTTCCTCTACGGCTTCGGCAACACCAGCAACGGCGCGGGGAACGGGTACCTCTTCACCACAGGCGACTCCTTCCGGACCGCCATCGCCTCCGGAAGCTTCTCCACCGAGCAGAACACGCGAGCCTCCGCCGCGCTGCCGCGCTCGGTCTGGAAGCACGTCACCTACACCCAGACCGGCACCACGGGCGTCCTCTACCAGGACGGCGTGGAGGTGGCCCGCAACACGTCGGTCACCACCACCCCCGGCTCCATCGGGTCCGGCATCACCACGGCCGACTACATCGGCAAGTCGCTCTACAGCAATGACAAGCTCTTCAAGGGCAGGATGCGCGACTTCCGGGTCTACAACCGCGCACTGACGCCCGACGAGGTCTTCAGCATCAGCGGGAACACTACGGGCATCGCCGCGGTCAGCCACCCCGCCCTGAAGATCGCCGCCATCATCGACGACGTCAACAGCAGGATCACGCTGCCGATGAAGGAGGGCACGGACCTCACCGCGCTCGCCCCGCAGTTCACCCTCGGGCAGGGCGCGTCCATCAGCCCGGCCTCCGGCACCCCGCGCGACCTCACCAGCCCCGTGACCTATGAGGTGACCGGGTCCGACGGCCGGAAGCGCACCTGGACGGTCTCGGCGCTGACCATGAGGAGCCCGGTCCTGCCAGGTCTCAACGCCGACCCGGACATCATCAGGTTCGGCGACACGTACTACATCTACCCGACCACCGACGGCTTCGCGAACTGGAGCGGTACGCAGTTCAAGGCATACTCCTCCAAGGACCTGGTCCACTGGACGGACCACGGCGTCATCCTCGACCTCGGTCCCGGCATCAGCTGGGCCAACAGCAGGGCGTGGGCGCCGACGATCGAGGAGAAGAACGGCAAGTACTACTTCTACTTCTGCGCCGACGGGAACATCGGTGTCGCGGTCTCCGACTCGCCCACGGGTCCCTTCACGGACGCGCTCGGCCGGCCCCTGCTGAAGGCGGGCCAGTACAGCGGTCAGATGATCGACCCCGCGGTCTTCACCGACGACGACGGCCAGTCCTACCTCTACTGGGGCAACGGCCACGCCTACGTGGTCCCGCTGAACGACGACATGGTCTCCTTCGACGCCTCGAAGGTCACCGACATCACCCCCAGCGGCTACCGGGAGGGCTCCTTCGTCGTCAAGCGCAACGGAACCTACTACTTCATGTGGTCGGAGAACGACACTCGCGACGAGAACTACCGCGTGGCCTACGCCACCGGCTCCTCGCCCACCGGCCCCTGGAGCAAGCAGGGCGTGATCCTGGAGAAGGACCTCTCCCTCGGTATCAGGGGGCCCGGCCACCACTCCGTGGTGCAGGTGCCGAACACCGACGACTGGTACATCGTCTACCACCGCTTCGCCATCCCCGGCGGCGACGGAACCCACCGCGAGACCACCATCGACAAGATGGAGTTCGACGCGAGCGGCCTGATCAAGAAGGTCGTCCCCACCCTGAGCAGCATCACCCCCGTATTGGGCGGCACCGCCCTGCCGGTGAACACCACCCGCTCGCTGCAGTCGGTCAACTTCCCCGGCCGCTACGTTGTCGAACGGTCGGACAGCCTCGGCTACGTCGACCCGGTGACGTCCTCCAGCACCACGGCCGTCAAGCAGAACGCCACCTTCACCGCCGTCCCCGGCCTGGCCGACTCCAGGTGCTACTCGTTCCGTGACTCCTCCGGCCGCTACCTGCGCCACAAGGACTTCCGGATCCGCTTCGACACCAGCAGCGGCACCATGCTCTTCAACAAGGACGCCACCTTCTGCGCCCGGCCGGGGTCCGTCGCCAGCTCGGTCAGCCTGGAGTCGTACAACTACCCCGGCCGCTACATCCGCCACTACAACTACGAGCTGCGCGTCGACACCTTCCAGGACACCGCCACCTTCCGCGCCGACAGTTCCTTCACGGTGGTCAGCCCCTGGGCCTGATAGCGCTCCCGCGTTCCCCGCACGGCGGGCAGGGACCCGCACGGTCTTGCCGTGCGGGTCACCGCGGCGCCACCCCAGTGTCCGTGCCGGCCCCGGGCACCTGCGGTGGCCATGGCTGCAGCAGCGACGAGGCGAGGCTGGCCAACCCCGCGGCTGGACAGATACCCAGCACACGCCGATGCCGCCGACAGATCTCTTCGCCGAGGATGCTATGGCCTACTCGGGCCGCCCAGGCTCATCCCCACACCGGGGTGGAGCCTCTGCGCGGTGCAAGGGCAATGCGCTGCGCGCAGATTCCAGAGCCCCGTCTGAGCTGATGCGATCGTCGGACGGCCCCGGACCGTTCTTGCTGTGCGGCGGAGTTGAGGACGCGTTGAGGACACAAGGACAGGAACAGGCCGACAAAGACGAAGGGCCACCGACATGGCTCACCCCGTCTGCGCCATGGTTCGGCCGCGTCTGCTGAGCTGGAGCGACGTCGCGGATTTCCTGCCGGGCAAGGTCATTCAGGGAGCGGCAGCGACCGGGAGGGACCGCAAGGACAGGAACCAACCAGCGCGGACCGTGCAAGGCCGACTTAGATGAACACGCCTGACCTGCAAGAACGGGCTGAATCGGCACTGATCGGCAAGGCCCGCCAAGATCCTCAAAGGACTCATGAACCGTCGGCCCGTGGGTTCGAGTCCCACCCGCCCCACCACGCGCTACACGCACAGAACCGTTTCTACTCGCGGGAGTGAGAAGTGCGGTGCGGCTCCGGGGAGATGTACCCGGTTCACCCGCCCGCCCCCGCAGCAGGTGCCGTCGCCCAGTGGGCCGCTGACGGTTCGTCGGCACGGGCTGCGGCCGGGGTCGCACCGAGGTGACGTTGGCGGTGGGTGTAGGCGGTGAGTGCCTGCCAGAGGTCGCGGCGGTCGGTGTCGGGCCAGAGCCCCGGGGTGAAGTGCAGCTCCGCGTAGGCCGTGTGCCAGGGCAGGAAGTTGGAGACGCGCTGTTCGCCGCCCGTGCGCCAGAGCAGGTCCACGTCCGGCATGTCCGGGACGGGCAGGTGCCGCGCGAAGTCGTCCTCGGCGATCAGGTCCGGCTCCAGACGGCCCTCTCGGGCCCGGCGGGCCAGGGCGGCGGCCGTGCGGGTGAGCTCGTCCCGGCCGCCGTAGTCGATGCACATCGTCAGCGTCAGGCCGGTGCGGGCCCGGGTGGTGCGCTCCCTCAGGTGGAGCAGGTCGACCAGGTCGGGGGGCAGGCGGCCGGCGCGGCCGTGCCAGCGCAGCCGGACGTCGAGGTCGCGGAAGGGGTTCTCGGCCAGTTCGCGGCGCAGCAGATCGAGGATCGCGTCGACCTCCTCCGGATCGCGGTGCCAGTTCTCGGTGGAGAAGGTGTAGAGCGTCAGGTGACGCAGGCCGATGTCCAGGGCTCCGTGCACCACCTCACGGACCGCGGTGGCGCCGGCGCGGTGGCCCTCGTGCCGGGCCAGTCCGCGCTGCTGGGCCCAGCGGCCGTTGCCGTCCATGATCACGGCGACGTGGGCGGGCAGGTCGCCGGGCGGGATCTCGGGGGGCTGCTCGCCGCTCGGGTGGGGCGGCGGCAGCCGGAAGGTGCCGGTGGTGGGTGCAGGCCGGGCGGGTGGCGGCGGGCGGTGGGCGGCGGGGGGTTGGGGGGGCGGAAACGTAAGCGGGGTCAG
>NZ_JBEXSH010000542.1:0-6150 GCF_040613555.1 Streptomyces sp. NPDC006265 | reverse complement strand
CCAGGGAGTCGGAGGGCGCCGACAGAGCCTCGCGGAGCAGCCGGCCGCTCGCGTCCCCCTCCCGCTCGCGGCTCATGAGCAGCCCGTCCGTGTGGAAGGCCAGAACGCTGCCCTCGCGGAGCTCGACCTCCGCGGACTCGAACGGCAGCCCCCCGACACCCAGCGGGGGCCCCGAGGGCAGGTCGAGCTGCCGGGCCGGGCCGTCCGGCGGCAACAGCAGGGGCAGCGGATGCCCGGCCCGGGCCAGGTTGCAGCGCCGGGACACCGGGTCGTAGACCGCGTACAGACAGGTCGCGCCCACCTCTCCGGTGCCGTTGTCCCCGCCGGACTCCTGGGAGAGCCGGACGACCAGGTCGTCGAGGTGGGTGAGGAGTTCGTCGGGGGCCAGGTCGATGTCGGCGAGGGTACGGACGGCGGTGCGCAGCCGGCCCATGGTGGCCGAGGCCTGGATGCCGTGGCCGACGACGTCGCCGACGACCATGGCGACCCGCATCCCGGACAGCTGGATCACGTCGAACCAGTCGCCGCCCACGCCGGAGCGGGTGGCCGGCAGATAGCGGGAGGCCGCCTCGACCGCCGCCGTGCGGGGCAGGGTGCGGGGCAGCAGGCTGCGCTGCAGGGTGAGCGTCGTCTCGCGCTCGCGGGAGTAGCGGCGCGCGTTGTCGATGCAGACGGCGGCCCGGGCCGTGACCTCCTCGGCCAGCAGCACGTCGTCGTCGGTGAAGGCCTCGGGGCGCCGGAAGCGGGTGAAGACCGCCACCCCGAGGGTCGTGCCCCGAGCCTGGAGGGGAACGGACATCGTCGAGTGGATGCCATACTCCTGGATCCGCTGGAAGCGGACCGGGTCCCAGGCCAGCCACCGCTCGAGGTCGCCGGAGGCGCCCGAGGCCACGACCGTGTGCCCCGCGGCCAGCGAGGCGGCCTGCGGCGAGTTCTCCGGGTAGACGTCCACCTGCCCGGGCTTGGCGACGGCCTCGGGGCTGCCCTTGTTCACCGACTGATGGGCGGTCCTGCGCAGGCTCAGGGGCGGGGCAGGCGGTCCGGCGGACTCGCCGCCCTGCTCCTGCGGATCGAGCAGGTCGACGCTGACGAAGTCGGCGAGCGCGGGGACGCACACGTCCGCCAGCTCCTGGGCCGTACGGGTGACGTCGAGGGTGGTGCCGATGCGCACGCTGGCCTCGTTGACCAGCTGCAACCGCTCTCGCGAGCGGTACTGTTCGGAGAAGTCGTGGGCGGTCACGCACACGCCCCGCACCCGGCCCGCGCCGTCGGTGAGCGGCGCCATCCGGGCCAGCCAGGCGTGCGCGCCCCGGTTCTCGCCGGTCGCCTTCATGTACGTCTGCATGTCCTGCCGCCGGCCGGTGCTCAGCACCCGGCGCAGATGTTCCTCGAGCTCGGCGTTCGGCGGCCGGCTGCCGACGTCGGTGGGCCTGAGGCCCAGCATTCGCCCGGCGGGCAGTCCCAGCAGATCCGCCATGGCCTCGTTGACGCCGCGCAGCCGCAGCCGCTCGTCGAAGATCATCGTGGCGCAGGGCGACTGCTTCAGGGCCATGCGTACCAGCGGGTCGTCCGCCAGCGCCTGGTCGGCGGCCTCCGGCGGGGACACCGCCAGCCAGTCGGTCGCTTCCGCCCCGTCCGGCGGTCTGCGGTGGGCGAGCACCCAGAGGGTGACGGGGTGGCCGTCGCGGTGGCGCAGGGTGACTGTGCCGCTCCAGCGGGAGTCGTCCGGCACGGCCGGCGGGTCCGCGCCGTCGGCCAGCAGGGCGGCGGCCGGGCGGCCCACGACCTCGGCGGCGGTGTGGCCCAGCAGGCGGCGGGCGCCCTCGCTCCACTCGGTGAGCGTGCCGTCGACGGCGATGACGGCACGGGCGGCCACGCCATCGTCCAACGCCTCGTCCGGACTCATCGTCGCGACTCCATACGGACACTCACAGTGAACAGGGAAGTCAGTTGAGTTCCAGCGTAGTCCGTGGCCGCCCGGCGTGGACCGGTAACCCCGGTGCCGCCTCTCCGGCCGGGGTCAAGGCGCAAATCCGGCCGAAGCCGTCCATGAGGCAGAAGGGCGCTTCCGCACCCTTGACGGCCATGTGTGACACGTCGACAGAATCTGTTTGTTCACGATCAGTTGTGAGTACTTCTGGGCCTTGATGAGGGAGCCGTCATGTCGGTCAGTCGCAGATCGGTCTTGCTCGCCTCCGCGGCCGCACCCGCGGCCGGGACGCTGCTCGGCGCCCCGGAGGCGTGGGCCGCCGGGGAGGCCCGTGGCGGGTCCGGCCGCCGGACCGTCGCACTGCGCGACGGCTGGCGCTTCGCGCTGGTGAACCCGGGCGGCATCACCGACCCGTCCGGCGCCTACGCGGACGCCCACCTTCCCGGCTACGACGACTCCGGATGGCGCGAGAGAGCCGTCCCGCACGACTGGAGCATCGAGCAGACCCCCACCACCGAACACGGCACCACCAGCGGCACCGGCTTCCTGCCCGGGGGCCTCGGCTGGTACCGCCTGGCCTTCACCCTGCCGCCCGCCCTCGCCGGCAAGCGCGTCTTTGTGGAGTTCGACGGCGTCTACATGGACTCCACCGTCTACTGCAACGGCAAGGAGGCCGGCCATCACCCCTACGGCTACACCGGCTTCGCCCTCGACCTCACCGACCAGGTGCACACCGACGGCACCGAGAACGTGATCGCCGTCAAGGTTCAGAACCGGCTCCCCAGCAGCCGCTGGTACTCCGGTAGCGGCATCTACCGCGAGGCCCGCCTGGTGATCACCGAGCCGGTGCACGTGGCACGCTGGGGTACCCGCGTCACCACGCCCGAGATCTCCGCCGAGCGTGCCCTCGTACGGGTCGGCACCTCCGTCGTCAACGCCTCGGGCGCGGGCGCGGACGTCGAGGTCGTCTCGCGGATCGTCGACCGCAACGGCCGGACGGTCGCCCGCACCTCCTCCGCCGCGACCGTCACCGACGAGCACACCGAGACCCATGAACTCACGGTACGGAGACCCGAGTTGTGGGACTTCGAGACACCGCACCGCTACACCCTGCACACCGATCTGCGCGTTGGCGGCCGAACGACCGACACCCACCGCACCGTCTTCGGCTTCCGCACCTTCCGCTTCGACCCGGACGAGGGCTTCTTCCTCAACGGCACCCGCCACAAGATCAAGGGCGTCGACCTCCACCACGACCTCGGCGCACTGGGCGCCGCCGTCAGCATCGACGCGGTCCGCCGGCAGCTGGAGATCATGCGGTCCATGGGCGTCAACGCCCTGCGCACCTCCCACAACCCGCCCGCGCCCGAGGTGATCCAGGTCTGCGAGGAGCTGGGCGTCATCATGCTGGTGGAGGCGTTCGACTGCTGGCGCACCGGCAAGAACCGGTACGACTACGGCCGCTTCTTCGACGAGTGGTGCGAGAAGGACGCCACCGAGATGGTGCTGGCGGCCCGCAACTCGCCCGCCGTGCTGAGCTGGTCCATCGGCAACGAGGTCCCCGACTCCACCTCCACCGCAGGCCTCGCCATGGCCGACCGGATCATCGGGGCGATCAAGGCCGCCGACGACACCCGCCCGCTGGTCATCGGCTCCGACAAGTACCGCCGCCTGCCCGCCAAGGGCTCCGCGGCCGACCTGATGCTGGCCAAGCTGGACGGCCTCGGCCTCAACTACAACACCGCCAAGTCGGTCGACCAGCTGCACGCGGCCTACCCGCACCTGTTCCTCTTCGAGTCGGAGTCCTCCTCGGAGACCTCCACCCGCGGCGCCTACCAGGAGCCCGAGCACCTCAACACCGGCGAGAACCACACCCCGGGCAGACGGGCGACCTCCTCCTACGACAACAACCTCGCCTCCTGGACCATGAGCGGCGAGTACGGCCACAAGAAGGACCGGGACCGGAAGTGGTTCGCCGGGCAGTTCCTCTGGTCCGGCATCGACTACATCGGCGAACCCACGCCGTACGACGTCTTCCCGGTCAAGGCGTCCTTCTTCGGGGCGGTCGACACGGCGGGCTTCCCGAAGGACATGTACCACCTGTTCCGAAGCCAGTGGACCAGCGAGCCGATGGTCCACCTGCTGCCGATGACCTGGAACCACGAGAAGGGCGACACGGTCGAGGTCTGGGCGTACGCGAACGTCGACACCGTCGAGCTGTACCTCAACGGCAGGTCCCTGGGCGTGCGGCGGTTCGACACCAAGAAGACCGCCGACGGCCGCACCTACCTGGAGACCACCGAGGCGACCGGGGATGACAAGACCTTCACCGACGGCCCTTACCCCGGCAGCTACACCAGTCCGAACGGCAGCGCCGGCAAGCTCCATCTGACGTGGAAGGTGCCCTTCGCGCCGGGCGAGCTGAAGGCCGTCGCACGGCAGGGCGGCAAGGTGGTCGCCACCGACGTGCTGCGCACCGCGGGGGCCCCGCACGCGGTACGCCTGACCGCGGACCGCACGTCCCTCGCCGCGGACGGCCGTTCCCTGGTCTTCGTGACCGCCGAGGTCGTCGACCGGCGCGGTGTGGTGGTGCCCGACGCGGAGCACCTGCTGTCCTTCGAGGTGGCGGGCGGCTCCCTCGCCGGGCTCGACAACGGCCGCCAGGAGAGCGCCGAGCGCTACCAGGCGAGCACCCGGACCGCCTTCCACGGCAAGGCGCTCGCGATCGTCCGGTCCGGCACGAAGGCGGGCGAGGTGAAGGTGACCGCCCGCGCCGAAGGGCTGCGCGCGGGCACGGCGGCCGTACGGGCCACCCGGGCGCAGGACCGGGCCGAGACGGCCCCGGCCGTCTTCGGGCCCGAGCACCCGGTCCCCGCCGGCCTCCCACGCGCGGACGCCGGCTACTCAGGCCGCCCGGACACCCTGCCCGCCGCCATGCTCGACGGTGACCCGGCCACCGGCTGGTCCAACGGCTTCTTCAAGCAGGCCACGCCCCTGCTGCCGGCCTTCGACGGGGCGCGGGCCGAGGACTGGGTCGGTGTCGACCACGGGCGCACCCGCGGCTACGACCGGGTGGACGTCTCCTTCACCGTGGACGCCACGCACAGCCTGCCCGCGGCGATCGAGGTGGCGGTCTGGGACGGCCGAGCCTGGCAGGCCGCACGGGACACCGAGATCGGCTGGGCCACCGCCTCCGACGCCCCCACCGTGATCACCTTCAAGGCGGTCCGCGGCTCCCGGATCCGGCTCACTCTCACGAGCCGCCGCCCCGGGGAGCCGCGGGGCGCGATCCGCATCAGCCGGCTGGACGCCCCGGCCGTCTGAGTCCCCGGTGCCACGGTCCGGGCGGGCGGCGAACAGCCAGTCCCGTCCGGACCGTTGACGGGGCGTCACATCAACCACAACCATGGCCAGCGTCCGCTTCTGGGAGCGCTCCCACGCCGAGCGTCACCCGCACCTCCCCGAGGAGCCCAGACGTGAAACGACGCAGAACCGCCCTGCTGTCCCTGACAGCCCTGCTGGCGACCGCGCTCACCGCGCTGCCCTCCTCGCCGGCCGGGGCCGACGAGGTCGAGCAGGTCAGGAACGGCACCTTCGACACCGCCACCGACCCCTGGTGGACGACGAGCAACGTCACCGCCGGTCTGTCCGACGGCCGGCTCTGCGCCGACGTCCCCGGGGGCACCGCCAACCGCTGGGACGCCGCCGTCGGGCAGAACGACATCACCCTCGTGAAGGGCGAGTCGTACCGCTTCTCGTTCAGCGCGACCGGGACACCCGCCGGGCACGTGGTGCGGGCGATCGTGGGCCTGTCGGTGTCGCCCTACGACACCTACCACGAGGTGACACCGCAGCTCAGCGTCTCCGGCGACCGCTACTCCTACACCTTCACCTCGCCCGTCGACACCACCCAGGGCCAGGTCGGCTTCCAGCTCGGCGGCAGCGCGGACGCGTGGCGCTTCTGCATGGACGACGTCTCGCTGCTCGGCGGCGTGACGCCGGAACCGTACGAGCCCGACACCGGCCCCCGGGTCCGCGTCAACCAGGTCGGCTACCTCCCGGCCGGCCCGAAGAACGCCACCCTGGTCACCGACGCCACGGCGAGGCTGCCCTGGCAGCTGAAGAACTCCGGCGGAACGGTGGTCGCCCGGGGCACGACCCTGCCGCGCGGGGTCGACGCCTCCTCCGGACAGAACGTCCACTCCATCGACTTCGGCTCC
>NZ_JBEXSH010000541.1:0-6160 GCF_040613555.1 Streptomyces sp. NPDC006265 | reverse complement strand
GTTCGTCGAAACCGGAGGTGTGCGCGGCGACGAAGTCGCGGTCGTACCAGCCCTCGTCGATGACGATCTTGATCATGCCGAGCGCCAGTGCGCAGTCGGTGCCCGGATGGATGGCCAGGTGCAGGCTGGAGCGGGCGGCGGTCTGCGTCCGTCGCGGGTCGACGGTGATGACGCGGCTGCCCCGTTCGACGGCTCGCAGCAGTTTGACCCCGATCACGCCGTCCGAGTGGGTGCTGGGCTTGTTGCTGCCCCAGAGCAGGACCACTTCGGGGTCACCGTCGTAGTCGCAGAAGGTGAACGCGCCGTAGGTCATGATCGAGGCCATGACCCGCGGGTAGAAGCACACGTGCGCCGGTCCGACCACGTTCGGTGTTCCGATGGCGTTGGCGAGCCGGAACACCCATTCCTGGTAGTTGCGGTCGGTGCCCTGGGCGAGGACGACGGACTCGGGTCCGTGCCGGCCGATGGTCGCGGCGAGCTCGCTGCCGATCCGGTCGAGGGCGGCTTCCCAGCTGACCTGCTCGAACTCCCCCGAGCCGCGCGGGCCGGTCCTCGTCAGCGGCGTCGTCAGCCGGTCCGGGCTACGCAGCAGGTCGAGGGACGCCTTGCCCTTGATGCAGAAGTAGCCCTCGCTCGTAGGATTGTCCGGGTCCCCGTGGATGTCGGTGGGGACGCCGTCGGAGAGCTCGACTATGGCGCCGCATCCGCCGTGGCACATACGGCAGACGGACCTGGCCCGGGTGATCGTCAAGCCGGCTCACCCGCCCGTTTGGCGGCCGACACGAGCAGCCTTTCGAAGACGGCCTGTTCGGCGTCGGCGATCGCCTCCAGCAGGGCCGCGACGGCTTCCAGCCGCCGTCGCCCGTCGTCCGCGCCGCGGTAGGCCATGAGCAGGTCGATCGCCTGGTCCCACTGCCGCCGCACATCGTCGAAGTCCTCGACGAACGGGTCGAGTTCGGGGTCGTCGTACCGCTGCCGGGCCTCCCGCAGGAACTCGGTGTAGAGCTTGCGGAAGTTCGCCCCTCCGGTTCCCGCGAAGCGCCAGAAGCGGCCGACCCCCGGGACCGACTCGTCCGGGGAGGCGAGGGTGTCGCTCCATCCGGCGATCTCGGAAGCGGCCCGCCGCATGGCGCGGAGGCCGAATCGGGGTCCGCGGTCCTCGGTCATCCGCTGCGCGGTCTGCCGGATGGCGTACCAGATCTGTTCGCGCAGGACCGCGTCGGTGTCGGTGGTCAGACGCTCCGGCGGCTTCTCGACGTACAGGTGCAGGTGGGGCGACGGCATGAAGCCCTCGTCCGAAGCGCGGGCACGGCGCAGCGACTCCGACGGAAGGGTCTGTGCCCCGCCTTGCTGATCGGTGTCGACGACGTGGGCGAGGGAGTCGTCGAGCCCGTACACCGCGATGTAGTGCGACGCGAAATGGCTCCGGGACGAGAAGTAGTCGAGGTGGAAGATGTCGACGGACACTCCCACGACGTGTCCCGCGGCCAGCAGCTCCGCCGCTGCGGCGGAAGCCGATTCCGGGTCGGGTGACCTCGATTCACGCAAGGTCACGCCCAGGGCCGCGCAGGCGTTGCGGGACAGCAGGGCAGGCTCGATCCGGCCGGTGAGCATCGGCGTGCCGCGGCCGGGATCCGGAGCGTCCCAGTATTGGAAGTCGATCCCCTGGCCGAGGCCGAACAGCATGGCTTCGGATATACCGGCGCCGGCGTGGTGGAGCATGTTGCGAAGGGTGGTCGTCTCGCAGTGAACGCCGTGCTGGGGCTGAAATGTCGCCAAGCGCATATGGCTTCCCAATCGCATGGTGCGAAGATGCCGTGAACGATGATGCGGCTATGCGTCGAGCAGGACTTCGTTGTATCCCTGCAGATCGAGGAATCCGGAGCCGCTGGCCAGGACCACGATCACCGGTTCGGCGTTATCCGCGTCGGCCTTCGCCACGACGTCCAGGGCCGCGGCGACCGCGTGACTGGCCTCGGGGGCGAGCAACAGGCCTTCGGTCTGCAGCAGTAGCCGGCCTGCCTCCAGGGCCGTCCGCTGGTCGAAGGCGACGGCGTCCAGGACGCCCTTGTGTCGCAGCAGGCTGACGAGGGCCGAGCTGTGGTGGTTGCGCAGGCCACCGACGTGGTTGGGCGGGGGGATGAAGCTCTCGCCCATCGTGTAGCCCAGGACCTCGGGCGTGAAGCCGCCGAGGTCGGTGCGGCCGTACTCGTAGACGCCCTGGGTGAGCCGGGGCGCCGCCGTGGATTCCGCGGCGAGGAAGCGGAGGTCCGCTCCGTCGGCCTTGGCCCGCAGGTGGGGGCCGATGAGACCGCAGAGGTTGCTTCCGCCGCCCGAGCACGCGATGAGGTGGTCGCCGCGCCCGTCGACGCCCAGGTCCTCGCCATGGGTTTCCTTGAGCTGCTGCGCGACCTCGAGCCCGAGCAACGTCTGATGGAGGTAGACGTGGGGCATACCGCTGCCGGCGAGATACGCGGCGGAGGGACTGTCCAGGGCGTGCTCGATCGCGTCGCTGATCGCGGTGCCGAGACTGCCCGGGTGGCCGGGGTTCTCCCCGAGGATCTTTCGTCCGATCGCCGTGTGGGTCGACGGCGACGGCCGTACCTCGGCCCCCAGGAGCTCCATGTAGTGACGCCGGTAGGGCTTCTGCTCGAGCGAACACTTCACCATGAAGATCTCGGCCCGCAGACCGAACATCTTCGCCGCCAACGCGACACTCATCCCCCATTGACCTGCCCCGGTCTCGGTGACGAGGGTCGTCCGCCCCTCTTCGGCCGCGTAGTACGCCTGGGCTATGGCGGTGTTCAGTTTGAAGCTGCCGGTGGGCAGGACGTCTTCACGCTTGAGGTAGATTCTCGCGCCCGTACCGAGATGCTTCTCGAGCCGGTGTGCCCGGTGCAGCGGTGTCGGCCGGCCGCATTGCCGCAGCCGTTCCACGACCGGTGCGGGTATCGCGATCCATTGCTCGTCCGAACCATTCTGCTCGATGAGGACTCGCGGCCGTACTTTCGCGGATATCTCCGCGGCGGCAGGGCTTCCGGAATCCCTGATTTCGGGCATGGATCCGGGCAGATCCGCCAGGAAGTTGTACCAATGCGTGGGCATTCCCGGTAATGCCGAACCGCTACGAACAACATGTTGAGGCACGGGTGATTTCTCATGCCCAACATGGCCAGGACTATACGAAGTCACGTTCCCCCCGCACCCCCGCTTCAAAATTGTGTGAGCCAGCGTACAAACCGTTCGAGCACCGCGCAACCGGTCGAACCTCAAGTCGCACATTCAACAAATACGGCAGACTTCAGAAAGGCTTTTCCATCCCCACCCGGGGTCCGCGCCCGCTGATCAGCTGCTGATGGCGTCGTTCGGAGCGCGGTCGGCAAATAGGCCCGAGTACCGCTGAATCCGATGGGTGAGCGTTTCACACAGCGTCTGCGAGAAGCCGGGAGATGATCTCGGCGCAATCAACCGGAGGCGACGAATCCAAGACGTCGGCGACGGCACCTGGCGAACCGACCGGAGATCTATACGTCAGTTTCTCGAGAATTGATCCGTTCCGTCAATGAATCCGCCAGGAGCTGCCAGCTCTCGGCGTGGTGCCGTGCCAGCTCGGCGATCAGGGGTGCGCAGTGGATCGGGATACTGCTCGCCATCGCCGCCCAGTCGTGCGGCTGCGCGGCCGTGGGGTCCAGTGTCCGCAGCAGCTTCCGGCCCACCTCGGTGAACCGCAGCGAGGGATCGGCCCGCAACCGCCGCACGGCCAGTGACAGGTCGGCGCCGGCCGGGTGCGCCCTGGGGGGTTTCACGATCGCAGGGTGGCCGGCCCCACTCTCCCGGACCGGCCCGTCGTTCGGCTGCACCGTCGTCGACGGTTCTCCCGGGACCGCACGCGCCCGCTTTCGCGCGTCCTTCGCCGTGGTGAGCGAGATGCCCGCGGCACGCGCCACCTCCTGCGCGGACGCGTCGGGATGCGCGGCGAGGTACCCCTGCGCGCGACTGCGGCCTTCGGACGCCGCGAGCGGGTAGGCCACCCCGTCACGCCCGAGCCGCACCGCGGTCGGGTGCGGAAGTTCCGCACCCGACCGTCGCCTGAGCGCTGCGACGGTCTTGTCCGACAGGCCGACGACCCCCGCCAGCCGCCGGTTGGACCACTCCGGGAAGTCGGCGAGCATGTGGAGCGCCGCGGCCTTGCGGTCGGCCAGGGAAAGCGGCAGTCCGTGGTTGCTGTTCAGCTTGACCGCGAGGACGAAGGCCTCTCGCTCGTCACCGTTGAAGAGCACGGCACTTATGTGCGTGGCGCCACTGTTCTCCACCGCCCTGAGCCGGTGCACACCGTCGATGACGGTCATCGTCTTCCGGTGGATCACGATCGGCGGCAGTTCGGAGCACACTTCGGCGAGTGCATTGATGTGTCCTGGGTCCTCCCCGACCGTGCGGAGTGAGCCCACGACCATGATCCGGCTGATCGGCACCTGGGTGATCTCCGATAAGCGTCCGCCCAGGCGCGGATCCGGGCGGCGTAAGTGCTGTTGCATCGGCTTCTGTACGGATGCGGAGATGTGGTCCATCGCTCTTCCTCCTCAGCAACTCCCAGTGGACCCACCAGCTGTCGTACGGATCATCCGTTGCGGATGACGTCAGGCAGCGCGGCGAACCACGGGTGGAGGAAAGGAAGAGCTGTCATGGGACATCGGAAAGGTGAACAACATCGAGTCTCCCCCGTAACGCAATGCCGAGAACCGACTCCCGAACCCTGTCAGGAGGATCGGATCGGTGCAAGGCTTCTGTCATGAGGTCCTGTCGGGGAAGCCGACTATTTCTTGATCGCTGATTGAGTGGCGACGGGAGTGCAAAGCTCCCCCATCGGCGGAATGATCGGCTCCCCACGGGTGGACGGAAATGTCCTCGCAGTTGGACGCATGATCTGTCCCGTCCGTCCGGGCCGCACAGTCCGTTCTCTTGGCCTGCGTGAAGAGCAAAGACGAGATCACGGACACCACGGAAGCCGCCGATTCACAGGTAGTACCGCGCGGCGCCGAAGATGTTCAAAATTCGACCAATACTCCGCTGCTTCGGCGGTTCTCCTGGTCTATTCACCGACCACGTACATCGGCCGGAGCATGTACGCGGTCCAGGAGCCGGTAACCTGCCTCGCTCATGGCGCCGGCGGCCTCATCGTGTCGCTGGTGTGGCTGACGGCGGGTGCCGGGGCGTTGTACGGGGGTTGAGCGCCTGTGCGCCCCACCGGCGCCCTCCCGTTCGGGTCCGGGGCGGCGCACGGTCGGGCGCATGGGGGTCAGCGGCGAAGCGTGTGAGGGTCGCGGGGACGGCACGGACTGCCCGGACGGGGAGGTGCTCGACGTGGCGGCGGACGGCGGGCAGGGCATCCGGGACGTGACGCGGATCGCCGCCTCGGACCCCCGGATGTGGATCGACATCCTCTCCGCGAACCCCGCGCCGGTCGCCGACCTGCTCACGGACGTCGCCGCCGACCTGGAGGAGACCGTGCGGGCCCTGCGGGCCCTGCAGTCCTCCGACGACCACAAGCGCCGCGAGGGTAGCGACGGCATCGAGGACGTGCTGCGGCGCGGCAACGCCGGGCAGGTCCGCGTCCCCGGCAAGCACGGCTCCGCGCCCCGGGCCTACGAGGTCGTGGCCGTGCTCATCGACGACCAGCCGGGACAGCTGGCCCGGATCTTCGCCGACGCGGGCCTGGCCGGCGTCAACATCGAGGACGTACGGATCGAGCACGCCACTGGGCAGCAGGCCGGTCTGGTGCAGCTGATGGTGGAGCCGAAGGCGGCCCCGGTCCTGAGCACCGCGCTGCGGGAGAGGGGCTGGGCGCTGCGGCAGTAGGGCGGGCCGCAGGGGGCTGACCGACGCGCGGCCGGACGAGTGACGCGAACCCAGTAACCTTGTGCGGGGCACTCGCGCCCTCACCCCCGCCGAGTCCGGTCCAGGAAGGTCCCCACTGTGGAATGCGCCACGCCAGTGATTGTCGCCATCGACGGCCCCGCCGGCACCGGCAAGTCGAGCACCTCGAAGGCCGTGGCGGCCCAGCTCGGGCTGAGCTACCTGGACACCGGCGCCCAGTACCGGGCGATCACCTGGTGGATGGTGACACGGCGCGGATGGTGGTGCGCTCGAATCCCTTCTCAGC
>NZ_JBEXSH010000540.1:908-6191 GCF_040613555.1 Streptomyces sp. NPDC006265 | reverse complement strand
CGCTGGCGGAGGCCTTCCCCGGGCAGCCGCTGCGGCTGGTCCCGAACGTGGCCTGGACGGTGGAGCTGTGACCTTCGCGCCCGGAGAGAGCCGCACGCTCGTGCTGCCGCAGACCCGTTCCGCGCAGACGGGCGTGCCGACCTCGGCATCTGCGGCAGGATCTGCCGGACAGGCCATAGGCTCCGAAAGCGGGGTTCCGCTTCAGGCGACAGTGCCGTGGGAGACGTGGATGAAGTGGTTGATCTCGCTGGCCGGTGCCGGGCTCGTCATGCTCACCCTGCGGGACCTCTTCCATACTCTCTGGCACCCGACCCGCCACGGCGGCCTGAGCCGCCTCGTCATGACGGCGTTGTGGCGCCTGGCCCGGCGCCTTCGCGCGCGCAGGCGGGTCGTCGGGCTCGTCGGACCGCTCGCCATGGTCACGGTGGTAAGCATGTGGGCCTTCACCGTGATTCTCGGCTGGGCCATCGTCTACTGGCCGCACATGCCCGGGGCGTTCACCTTCTCACCCGGTTCCGGGGCGGCGCAGGAGCCCGCGCTGCTCGACTCCGTGTACCTGTCGCTCGTCACAGTGGCCACCTTGGGCCTGGGAGACATCGCACCAGGTGAGGGCTGGCTCCGCCTGGTCTCACCATTGGAAGCCCTGGTCGGCTTCGCGCTCCTGACGGCCACTGTCTCCTGGGTGCTGGAGATCTACCCGGCGCTGACCCGCAGGAGGGTCCTGGCAATCCGGCTGGCCCTGCTGCGCGACTCGGCCCCGACGCCGCAGCAGATCGACTGCACAGCCGGGGCGCTGCTGCTGGACAGCCTGGCCACCGAAGTCGTACGCGTGCGTATCGACTTCACCCAGTACGCCGAGGCGTACTACTTCCACGACGGGGAGGACCACTCGTCGCTGGCGGCCACAATCGGCTACGCCGCCACCCTCTCCCAGCGGGGACAGGCAGCCCAGCGGCCGGAGGTGCGCCTGGCAGGTGACGTGCTCGCAGGTGCGCTGAAGGACCTCGCCGCCATCCTTGACCAGCGATTTCTCCACACCGGTGGCACGGCGAGGGAAGTCTTCGCCGCGTACGCCGCAGACCACGGGCGCAGCCCCACGCAGGCCTGACCGACAGGCCCATGCCCGGGCTTGCACCGCAGGATTGCCCACACGCCGAGTGGCTGGTCATGCCGGCCGGCGCCGGCGGTGGCACTCTGACAAGCGACACCGGTACTCGGGGACGGCGGTTCCCCGCATGACGGGAGTTTGGTGAATGGCACACAGCGAACAAGCCGGTCCTGTTGCCGCCGCTCCGGCGCACCCCGGCGTCCTGGTGGTACGCGACAGCGACCTTCGAGCAGTCCGTGGCGCACACGTGTACAGCACTTCGTCAGGCGCGTGAGCGAGCAGCGGGACGACCGGGGTGTCGATGCGGGGACCGACGCACCCCGTACGACATCGTCAGCATCTTCCGCGGCGGGTCTGTCGTCGCGGGAGGCCGCGCGCCGACTGACGCGTCATGGGCCCAACGCGATCCCGGCGGAGCCGCGCGCCCCCGTGTGGTGGCGGGTGCTGCAGCAATTGCGGGACCCGCTGATCCTGGTGCTGTTGGTGGCCGCAGCTTTGACGATCGCCACCGGTGATCTCTCCGATGCCGCCATGATTCTGATCGTCATCACGGTGAACACCGCGGTCGGCGTCGCTCAGGAGGTACGAGCCGAACAGGCGGTGATGGCCCTGTCCGCCATGAGCGCTCCCACCGCCAGAGTCATACGGGACGGCGAGGAATGCTCCCTCCTGCTGCCGAGGTGGTGCCCGGCGATCTGGTCCTGGTGGCCGAGGGCGACATCGTGCCCGCCGACGGGGACGTAGTCTCAGCGGCCTTGCTGCTGGCGGACGAGTCCTCGCTGACGGGGGAGTCCGTTCCGGTGGAGAAGGCCCCCGACGGCGACCCGTCGCACGGCACGGTGTCGGCGGGCACGATTGTCGTCCGCGGCCGTGGATGCGTCATGATCACCTCCACGGGAGCCGGCAGCGCGCTCGGCCGGATCGCAACGCTGATGGGTGCCGCGCCCGGTCCGACCCCGCTGCAGCGTCGGCTGGCGGGATTCGGCCGGATTCTGGCAGCCGCGATCGTGGCACTGTGCGCCCTGGTTCTGGCTCTCGGTCTGGTGCGCGGACAGCCCGTGGAACTGATGATCGTGGCGGCGATCAGCCTTGCCGTCGCCGCCGTACCGGAGTCCCTGCCCGCCGTCGTCACGCTCTCCCTCGCCCTGGGGGCACGACGGATGGCGGACCGGGTCCTCGGCGCGACCCAGCTGGGCGTCGCCCTGGGCTCCCGCGCCCGTCCGGGAAGCCGGGCCAACCCGTTCCTGCTGGTTGCCGTGGGTGCGGCCTTGGGCCTCCAGGCCGCCGGTGTCTATCTGCCCCCTCTCCGGGACCTGTTGGGAACCGAGCTGCTGTCGCTCGGGGACCTTGCGATCGCCTGCGCGTTGTCCGGTCTCGGCCATGTGGTCATGCGCCTGCAGGCACGCCTGTGGCCGGAGCGGCAGCCGCGCGCCCCATTGACGGAAGGCGGTGATCCGGGTGATCGGCGTTTCCGCTCCGCCCGGGCAAGGGGGCTCCGCTGAGCCCGGTCTTCGAAATCGGCTGCCACCAGCCTTGCCGGATGCGGCACGCAGCTATGGCAGACCCGTGCGGGCCGGGACGATCATGCCGTCCGACCTGGTCCTGCCCGACGAGGACGCCAGCCTCACCCAGGCGCGGGAGCTGCTCTCCGACGAGGGCTTCATCCGGGGTGACACCGATACGCGGCGATTCGAGCCTCGCGACCTCGGTGGGGCCGGGCGACACATGAGTGGCGTGCCGTCCGGCCAGGGGATCATGCCTGGTAGGCAACGGTCGCCATCATCCCGGCCTCGCCGTGGTAGGCGTTGTGGCAGTGCAGCATCCACCGGCCCGGGTTGTCGGCGTCGAAGAACACGGACAGCTTCTTCTTCGGCAACACGATCGCGGTGTCCTTACGGGGACCGGAGCCGCCGAGCTGGAAGGTGTGGCCGTGCAGGTGCATCGGATGCCACATGGTCGTGGTGTTGACGAAGTCCAGCCGGACTCGCCGGCCCTCCTCGACCAGGATGGCGTGGGCGTCCGGATCGGCCATGTCGAACGGCTTGCCGTTGATGGCCCAGTCGTAGTGCATCATGCCGCCGGTGAGTTCGATCCGGTGCCTGACGTCGGTTGTGGCGGACTCAAGCCGCACGTCGCCGGCCGCGCGGAGCCGGGATGCGGTCATGACCGTGCCGTCGAGTTCCCTCGGGCGTACGGCGGCAGTGGGCGCACGGCCGGAACCCGTGCGCACGAGGGCCAGCCCGCTGGTGTTCTTCCCCTCGGCCAGGGCGACAAGGGGGAAGACGCCGTCGGCAAGGGTGACCAGTACGTCGTAGCGCTCGCCCATGCCGATCAGGAGTGCGTCTGTTTGCTGGTGCTGGACGGGGAAGCCGTCGGTGTGGGTGACGGTCATCGTGTGGCCGCTGAGGGCGACCCGGTAGGCGGTGTCACTGCCCGCGTTGATGATCCGCAGGCGCACCTTGCGGCCGGGCTTGCCCGTGTAGACCTCCGGGTCGTCCGGCACACGTCCGTTGACCAGGTGGAAGGGGTACTTCACGTCGCCGGCGTCGCCGCCCAGCAGATCGCTCTCCGCGCCCATGAGCATGAAATTCGACGACATCCCGCCCGACGAGGCCGAGTCGGAGGGGGATGAATCGCCGTTGGCCTTCCCCATGGAGTGCATGTCGTGGCCCTCCGTGCCGGAGCCGGAGTTGCCTCCCATGTCCATGCCGCCCATGCCCTGCTGGAGTCCGGCGAAGACCTCGTCGGGGGTGCCGGTGACACCGTCGACCCAGTCGTCCAGGACGACCACCCATTCGTCGTCGTACGCCAGTGGCT
Organism: Streptomyces sp. NPDC006265; assembly: GCF_040613555.1. Classification (NCBI taxonomy): domain Bacteria; kingdom Bacillati; phylum Actinomycetota; class Actinomycetes; order Kitasatosporales; family Streptomycetaceae; genus Streptomyces; species Streptomyces sp. NPDC006265. The sequence continues at coordinate 2,266 of NZ_JBEXSH010000540.1, read as the reverse complement.
CGCGCGGGTCCTCGACGATCAGCGGGGCGTACAGGCCGCGGTCGAGTTGGACGCCGACGTGTGGGTGGAAGAAGTACGTGCCCGGGGCGTCGGCGACGAACCGGTAGGTGAAGGTGGAGCCGGCGCGGACGGCGGTCTGGGTGGCCGGGGGCACGCCGTCCATGTCGTTGCGCAGGGCAATGCCGTGCCAGTGGATCGAGGTGGTGGTCTTGCCCGGCAGCTGGTTCGCGAGTTCGGCGACCAGGGTGTCCCCGGCGGAGAGCCGGATCTCCTTGCCCGGGGTGCGGCCGTCGAAGGCCCAGGTGCTGGCCTTGACGCCGCCGCCCAGGTCGACCCTGGCGGGCGCGGCGGTCAGCATGATCTTGCGCTGCCTGCCGGTGCCGCCCCGCCTCTTCTCTGTGGCGGCGACGGCGGAACCGGACGGGCTGACCAGGGCAGGCGCGCTGGCGGAGTTGGTGCAGGCGGCGAGTGCGCCCGCGCCGGCGGCGCCGAGTCCGGCGAGCAGGAGGGAGCGGCGGTTGATGCTGTTCACGACGTGAGTCCTCTTCTTCGATCTGGCATGGGGCGCGGCGACGACGGCACACGGGTGCCGTGATCGCGGCCTAGATGCGCAATCGGGAGAGGACCGAGAGGTCCGGTGGCGCGCGGCCGACCGTTCCGGCGGGCCGAGGGCCGGGCTGGGCCTGGTATGGGTCGGCCGTCTGCCCCGCAGTGCCCGGCGGCGGCGCGGGGAGCTGCTTGGTCACCTCCACGTTTCCGCTGGTGCAGTGCTGCATACCCGCAACGGCGCAGGTGCTGCCGCCATCGGCGCCGTGCGCGGGCGCAAGTGCACCGGCACTGTCCGCGTGAGTGAAGTCGGAGACTTGCCGGACAGCGGCAGCGGGCGAGGACGCCATGCCGGGCATGGCGTGCCAGATGTGCGTGGAGTGCGTGGCGTGCTGCGGCGGGGCCTTCGAGGCAGCGGCCGTCTCATGGTGAATCAGTACGGCCAGAGCGGCGAGCAGGGCGATGACGGCGCCGCCAGCGGAGCCAATGACATGGCCGCGAACTGTCGCCATCGCCATCGCCTCCGCTCGGACTTGTCTCCGCGACGCCCCGCGGCGGGGGCTCACCGTTTGCGAATATACCCCTGCGGGGTTTAGACCGGCCGCGTCGCGGAGGGCGGTCACAGTCGTAGCGGGCGCGTAGGGCGGTCGAATTCGTCCGGCGTGGCTTCGCCTCCTGCCTCGTCGGCGCGGACGGCGTCGCGGACGCCGTGCCGGATGTGGGGGTAGAACTCTGCCCTCGAGCTGGCGCCTCTGCCCTGCTTGCGCGGCGCAGGCGGCGGTGAGGCCGTCCAGCCCAGGGTGTCCGTTGCC
>NZ_JBEXSH010000540.1:0-898 GCF_040613555.1 Streptomyces sp. NPDC006265 | reverse complement strand
GGTGGCCGCGCAGGAGCGGAGCAGCCGTCGATCAGGTGGCTGAGGATCCGGCCTTCGCCGCGCAGCCCCGGCGCCGTGGCGCGTCGGCTGAACGAGGGATGTCGGCCGGGCACTGTGAGACGGGCGAGGTCTGCGCCGGGCCGGTGCGGGAGACCGGAGCATGTCGCCACCGCAGTCAGGGAAGGTTCTGGCGGGAGTCGGCAGCCCAGCGCCCTGTGTACCGCATCCTCGTGGTGGGCTTGCTCCAGCGCGGCTTCACCCCGTTGAGAGGGCGCTCGCCAACCCCGGTTTCCTGAAGCGGCGGGCGTCACTCTCTGTGGCGCACCACGGCCACAGGGCACTGAGCGTGGTGCAGCAGGGCCTGACTCACCGACCCCAGCAGCAGGCCCGTGAAGCCTCCTCTGCCCCGTGCTCCGGCGACAAGCAGCTGAGCGTCCGCACTCGCCTCGATGATGGTGTGACGTACCCGGCCGACGAGCGGCATCCGCCGCACCGCGACGAGCGGGTGCCGCTCCTGCAGGCCGCCCAGTGAATCCTCGAGGACCTGCTCGGCGTGCTCGCGCAGGTGGCTCTCGCTGTAGGTCACGAAGGGCGGGTCCGCCGGCCCGTCGTAGGAATCCGAGCTGCCGGTCCGGCACACGTGCAGCGCGTTGAGGTCCGCGCCGCGCAAAGACGCCTCGGCGAAGGCGAAACGGACGGCCTCCTCGGACGCGGGCGCGTTGTCGACCGCCAGCAGGACCGGGCCCGCCGGATTCCGCCGGCCCCGGACCACCAGCACGGGGCAGCGTCCGTGGGCGGCGAGGCGTACGGAGGTCGAGCCGAGCAGCAGGCTGCCGAAGGCGTTGAGTCCGCGGCTGCCGACCACCACCAGCGCGGACGTGCGCGAAGCGATCTCCAG
>NZ_JBEXSH010000539.1:0-6217 GCF_040613555.1 Streptomyces sp. NPDC006265 | reverse complement strand
GGCCGGGTCGCCACCGCACTCAACCGTATGCTCGGGGCATCGGCCGTGCGGGGGCTCCGCTCTTGCGGACGTCCCTGGTCGGGGGCGTACTGGCTGAGGGGGGCGCAGCGCGAACCAGAACAGGACCGTGGAGCATGTCGGTGACGGACCGGTCGCACAAGGAGCTGCACCAGCGGGCCGCCGCCGAGGCCGCGCGGCGTTACGAGGACTCGGCGGCGGAACGCGAGCGGGTCGAGGGCCGGCTGGCGGCCGGCGTGCGGTTCCCGGACTCCCCGGACGCGCTCGCGGTGCGTGCCGACCGGATCCTCGACCGGGGCGGTCTGTCGCCCGCGGCGGTGGTGGCGGACATCCACCGCGAGGCCATGGACCTGCCCGACGCCAACGAGCGGATCATCGACCTGTCCAACGAGCTCCAGGCCTGGAGCTTCCTGCCGCGCGGGGTCAGGGCCGGGGCCACGGTCGCCCGGATCACCCTGCGGCGCGACGGCCGGGAGCTGCCGCACGGCACCGGCTTCCTGGTCTCGCCGCGGCTGCTGCTGACCAACCACCACGTCCTGCCCGACGAGAACTTCGCCCGCACCTGCTTCGCGGAGTTCAACGCCCAGGTCACAGCCGACAACCTGCCCGACACCGTCGTCCGGATGGAGCTCGCCCCGGGGACGTTCTTCGCCGCGGACCGGCGGCTCGACTTCGCCCTCGTGGCGGTGACGCCCGCGCAAGGCGGCCCCGCCCCGGGTGAGATCTTCGGCTGGAACCGGCTGAGCGTGCAGATCGGCAAGCTGGTGCTCGGCGAGAAGGTGAACATCATCGGCCATCCCTCGGGGCGGCTGAAGGAGATCGCGCTGCGCGACAACGCGGTGCTGGTCCGCCTGGACGACTTCGTCCACTACACGACCGACACCGAACCGGGGAACTCCGGCTCCCCCGTCTTCAACGACCAGTGGGAGGTCGTGGCGCTGCACCACAGCGGTGTGCCGAAGAAGGACGACCAGGGCCGCAGTCGCCACCACGTCCGGGTCGTCCGCCCACAGATGCCCCCAGGGGCCACGCCGAAGGTGCGCGGTGCGCAGCCCGGCCGCCGCGGCGGGCATCACGTCGTTGGCGGGGTGGTCGCCGACGTACACGGTCTCGGCGGGCGCCGCGTCGGCCACGTCGATCACCCGCCGGAAGAACTCCTCGGAGGGCTTGGCCACACCCCACTCCCCGGACGTCACCACGAGATCGGCCGGCAGGTCCAGGGCCCGGAGAAGTTCACCCGCGCGGGCAGTCTGGTTCCCAGCGATGACGACACGAGCGCCGAGCCGCTGCAACTCCGCCAGGGCCGGGCGGACGTCGTCGTACAGATCGCTTTCGTCGAGGTGCTCGCCGCGGCCGGCGGCCTCGCGGGCCCGGTATTCGGCGGCGATGTCGATGCCGGGCCGGGCGAGGCGGAGGGCGTCGGCGTTGTCGCGGCCCTGAGCGACGACCGCGCCGACGAGGGCGGACAGGGTGTGCCGAGGGATGTTGAGCCAGTCGGCCCAGGATGCCCAGTACCGGTCGTCGCGGGTGATGGTTTCGCCGACGTCGAAGATCACTGCGCGAATCATGGGGGCAGGGTATCTGGGCATGACGAAAGGGCCCCCTCCCGCCCGAAGGCGAGAGGGGGCATGTGGGTTCACGGGTACTGCCGGCGGGTCGGATCCAGCCCAGCCGCGAGCGGCTCAGGCAGACCAGGATCCGGGTCTCCCTCGGTCGGCTCGCAGGAGTAGGCGGTCGACCCGCTCCCGCTGGGGGTGCAGGTGTAGGTCACGCCGCGGTAGGTGAACGTCCAGCTCGACGGTGGCGACCCTGCGGGCCCCTGCATGCCGCGCTCGCCCTGCGGACCAGGCGGGCCTGGCTCTCCCTGCGGGCCTTGGGAGCCTTCCGGGCCGGCCGGCCCCTGCGCCCCGTCCGCTCCCGCTGCACCGTCCTCACCCGGCTCGCCATCCTGGCCCGGCGTGCCCGGTGCGCCATCGTCACCAGGCTGCCCGTCCGCGCCCGGCGAGCCATCCCGGCCCGGCCTGCCGGGGTCGCCCTTCGGGCCGGGGATGGGCACGGGCACCTCAGCCCGGTCGGGCAAGTCGTCCACCGCCTCGGACGGGTCAGGCGCAACGGGCGTCTTCCCCTCGCCCTTCACCTGCTCCCGCAGCTTCCGCACGTCCATCGCGAGGGTCGAGACGGCCTCGCCTCTGCGGTTCGCCTCAGCGACCGCATCATGCCGTGCGGTCATCTCGGCGTCGATCCGACTCCACACGATAACCGCGGCCCCGGACAGGGCCAGCAGCCAGCAGAAGACGGCGATCCACCGCCAGCGCCCGGCGAGCGCCCGTTCTGCACGGGTCACTGTGGATCGCCTCCCAGGTTGATGAGTTGGATGCGAAGACGCGCGTTCTCTTCCCGGTCGGCGATGCGCTGCTCAAGCAGCTGCTCAATCCTCTGGTCCCGGGCGGTGAGCTGCTCGCGCAGCTTGTCGCGCTCTTCCTGAACTTGGTCGAGCTCCGCGTTCCAGCGGGTGGTCGCGTTCTCGCCCCGCTTCCCCAGGTACGCCACCACGCCGCCGACGACCGCGCCCACGCCCACGAGCAGGCTGCCGAGGGTCGTGAGGGTGGTGGCGTCCAAGGTTGCTCCCTACAGGTCGTGCGGCAGAGAGCGGGTCTGGGCCGGGCGGTTGGGCACGGCGTAGGTGATGCCCCAGGCGACCAGCAACTCCGGCTCCCTCGAGGAGGCTCAGCGCTTCCTCGATCGGGCCGTGGCCAAGAGGGAGGCCTGGCATGCCGCGTAGGGCAGTGAACAACCCCCGGCAGATCCCGAGCAAGACCTGCGGCTGCAGGGTCTGCATGAAGAAGTACCCGCCAGACCAGTACGGCGAGCGCCGGCCGCGACGTGACTGCATCGGCTCGTGGCAGGCACGGTACCGGGCGCCGGACGGGACGCAGAAGGCGAAGAACTACTCGATCGAGGACGGTGGGAAGAAGGCTGCGGAGGCCTTCCTTGATGAGACCCGTACGGCCGTCCGTCAGCGGACCTACCGGGACCCGGAACGCGGGAAGATCACGTTGGGGGCCTGGTGGACAGAGTTCTGGGAGGTCCAGGGTGCGAAGGGGGCGATCAGGACCCGCAATCGGAAGTCCAGCGTGTGGAGGGCCCACGTCGAGCCGAAGTGGGCTGGCTACCGGCTGATCGACCTGGAGTACATGGCGCTGCAGAAGTGGCTCACGACGCAGGTGAAGGGGAACCGCACCCAGAACCAGGTCAAGCAGCTGCTCGTTGCGCTCCTGGACGCGGCCATCAAGGACGGTGAGCGGATCAGCGTGAACCCGGCGAAGCACCTGGAGATCACGGCGCCGAGGCGGGCCAAGCACCCGGACGATCTGAAGCCTCCGACGAAGGCGCAGTACGCCCTGATCCACGCTGCGCTCCCGGAGTATTACCAGCGGATCCTGAGGGACTTCGCCTACGAGACGGGTATGCGCCCGGGCGAGTACGCCGGGCTGCGGCTGCACTGCGTCGACGAGGAGCGGATGGTCGTGCACATCAAGGAGATCCTGGTCTCCGACGATGGACGGCTGTGTCGGCAGGAGGCGCCCAAGACGGAGGCGGGCTTCCGTACGGTGGCGCTGACGCCGACCGCTCTGGAAGCCGTCCGCTGGATGAAGGCGAAGTGGAAGCCGAAGGCGACGCGGTCGGCGATCGGTGATGAGCCCTACGATCTGCGCGTTGAGGAGCTGGTGTTCCGTGGTCCGCGCGGCGGGGCGCTGAACACCAACAACCTTCAGCGGCCGTGGAAGAAGGCGATCGTCCAGGCCGGCGTCGCGCGCAAGGTGCTGAACCCGGATTCGGGCAAGCACGAGTGGTGGCCGCGGCTGTACGAGTACCGGCACGACGTCGCCAGCCGCCTGCACCACGCCGGTGTGGCGGAGGTGGACACTCAGGCGCACCTCGGGCAGAAGCGCGGCGGCAAGGTCACCTGGATCTACACGCACGGCAGCGAGGATGCGCAGGAGCGTGTGCGTACGGCCCTGACTGGCGGTCCTGGTGAGGGAAGTGGACTCCGTGCCGTTGAGTGATCCACTTCGCGGGGAGTCCGCAAAGAATCCACATCGACCCCTCGGGGTGACTCGGAACGCCTCGGAGTCGCCGGGTTCGTGGGGCCGGAATGAGAATGGCAACCGCTCGAAGCCACTCGGAACCCCTCGGAGTGGCTGGCCGCCGGGAGCGAAGGCCTTACAAGCAGGATGTCGGCGGTTCGAAACCGTCCGCGCCCACCACACCGATCCACACGGCAGAGGCCCTCCAGGGATGTTCCGGGAGGGCCTCTGCCGTTGCTGCCCGCCGGCAGGGATCAGTAGTTCGCGTTGGCGAGGAGCTCCCCGTCCTTGTCGTACACCGTGACGAGGCCGTTCTTCGACTCGTAGCAGGAGGTGAACGCGGAGGCGATGAGTTTGCCCTCGCCCTGGTGGGGGCCCACCAGGCCGCCGCTGAAGTCGGTGAAGACCTCCGCCGCGTCGAGGATGTCGTTGCGCTTGTCCGCGCCGGTCACCTTCGTGACGTGTTCCACCGCGGCCTTCTCCGTTGCCGTGCCGTTCTCGGTGACGCAGTCCCTGAACTGCTCGGCCTGGGGCTTCTCCTCGGCCGGCCCGGCCTTCTCGGCGCTGTCGTCCCCGGGCTTGCCGTCGGTGGCGACGGCCTTGTCCTTGTTCGAGGTGTCGCCGCTGCCGTCGCCTCCGCCGCCCGTGGCGACGGCGGCGATGACGAAGACGGTGAGGATGCCCGCGCAGCCGAGGCCCGCGATCTTGCCCACGCCGCGCTTCTTGGGCGGCTGGGGCGCCGGGGCGCCGTAACCGGGCTGCGGCGGGTGGGGCTGGGTCGGCTGGTGCGGGTACTGCTGGCTCATGGGTCTCCCTCGGGTCTTTCGTGTCGTGCGTACGACCTGCCGGGGGAGCCGCGTGGTTGTAGAAGGCTGAACGAGTTCACCTGATGGGGGTACGTCCGGTCGCACGTCCGGCGGACATCCGTATGCGCGTGCGGCCCCGGGTCGATGCCGGATCCGGGCCCTTCTCCACGATGAGCGCGTGCACAGCCCCGGGCAGCGTGCGCAGCGAACCGTCGTGCGGCGGTGGCATGTGCTGTGTGTGCTGGCGCTGTTGGTGGGGCTGCTGGGGATGCACGGGCTGGCCCCCGGTGGTGGTCTGCTCCGACAGGGGCATGCGGATCAGGCGCACGCCTCGCAGGCGGCCGTGCCCCGGACCCATGGGTCCGAGACCCGTGAGCCCGAGACCCATGGTCATGCTCTGCGGGCACTGCGGTGACGGGCATGTTCAGCACGCCGATGCGACCTGTGCGTCGGGTGCCGTGGCCGGGGGGCCGCTGGTGCCGCCGCTCGTTCCCGACCCGGCCCCCGTGGGCGAGGGGGAGAGCGCCGTTCGGGCGTATGCCGTCGTGAATACGGAGGGTGCCCGGGCCCCGCCTTCCCTCTCCGAGCTTCAGCTTCTGCGGATCTAGACACGTCGTGTCCGAGATCCCGAGTTCGTCGCAGAAGCAGGAGTTCACACATGAGCAGCACCATTCGTACCCTGGCACGCCGCGCCGCCCTGGTGGCGGCCACGGGCGCCGCGGCAGTCGTCCTCGTCGCGTGCGGCGGTGACGGTGCCGACCGTGCCGCCGGCGGTGCCGGGCACGCCCCCGCCGGAACCCCGTCGCCCGCAGGCGCCCACAACCCCCAGGACGTCGCCTTCGCGCAGGGCATGATCCCGCACCACCGGCAGGCGCTGGAGATGGCGCGGCTGGCCGCGGACCGGGCCTCCTCCGGGACGGTCAAGGACCTCGCGAGGCGGATCGAGAAGGCGCAGGACCCGGAGATCCGGACCATGAGCGGCTGGCTGAAGACCTGGGGCGAGAAGGCCCCCGGTGGGACCGGAGGCGGCGGTATGGATCACTCCGCGTCGGGTCACTCCGGCATGCCCGGCATGATGGGCAGCGAGGACATGGCCGCGCTGGAGACGCTGACGGGCAAGGCGTTCGACGTCCGGTTCCTGACCCTGATGGTCGAGCACCACGAGGGGGCCGTGGAGATGGCCGAGACCGAGCAGGGCAAGGGCCGCCACGCCCCCGCGAAGGCCATGGCCGACGACATCATCACCGCCCAGAACGCCGAGATCAGCGAGATGAACAAGCTCCTCGGCAAGAGCGAGGGCAAGAG
>NZ_JBEXSH010000538.1:0-6230 GCF_040613555.1 Streptomyces sp. NPDC006265 | reverse complement strand
GCGGCGGCGGTCGGTACGGCGGTGGTGGAGCTGCTGGAGACGGGCGAGTTCCAGCGCCGCGCTGCCGAGCTGGGCCCGGCGGCCCCCCAGGAGGAACACCCCCTCGCCTCCTACGTCCTGCGCGTCAACGGCACCGACCGTCCCGTAGGCGACGCGTGGATCGGCGAGTCCCTGCTGTACGTGCTGCGCGAGCGGCTCGGACTCGCGGGCGCCAAGGACGGCTGCTCGCAGGGCGAGTGCGGCGCGTGCAACGTCCAGGTCGACGGGCGGCTCGTGGCGTCCTGCCTCGTCCCGGCCGTGACCGCCGCCGGCAGTGAGGTCCGTACCGTCGAGGGCCTGGCCAAGGACGGGCAGCCGTCGGACGTGCAGCGGGCGCTCGCGCGTTGCGGCGCCGTGCAGTGCGGCTTCTGCGTCCCGGGCATGGCGATGACCCTGCACGACCTCCTGGAGGGCAACCCGGCGCCCACCGAGCTGGAGACCCGCCAGGCACTGTGCGGCAACCTGTGCCGCTGCTCCGGCTACCGGGGCGTGGTGGACGCCGTCCAGGAAGTCGTCGCCGAACGCCAGGCCCACTCCGCGCCCGCCGACGGCGACTCCGACGAGCCCCGCATCCCGCACCAGGCGGGCCCGGGCGCCGGTGGCGTGAACGCATCGGCCTTCGGAGCGCCGCCGGAACCGCACACCCCGCAACCTCACTCCCCAGAAGCGCACGACCAGCCCTACGGCCAGGACGGAGGCCACGCGTGAGCAACGAAGCAGCCACCGCCCAGGCCGCGGAGGCCGCCCCCGCCCCCGAACCGCTTCCGCACGGCATCGGCGTCTCGCTCCCGCACGCCGACACCCGCGCCAAGACGGAGGGCACGTTCCCGTACGCCGCCGACCTCTGGGCCGAGGGCCTGCTGTGGGCGGCCGTGCTGCGCTCGCCGCACCCGCACGCGCGCATCCTGTCGATCGACACCACCCACGCGCGCGAGATGCCCGGCGTCCGCGCCGTCGTCACCCACGAGGACATCCCCGGCCGCACGTTGCACGGCCGCGGCACGGCCGACCGCCCGGTGTTCGCCTCCGAGGTCGTGCGCCACCACGGCGAGCCCATCGCCGCCGTCGCCGCCGACCACCCCGACACCGCGCGCATGGCGGCCGCCGCCGTCATCGTCGAGTACGAGGTGCTCGACCCGGTCACCGACCCGGAGCAGGCCTTCGAGGCGGAGCCGCTGCACCCCGACGGCAACCTGATCCGCCACATCCCGCTGCGCCACGGCGACCCCGAGGCCGCCGGCGAGATCGTCGTCGAGGGCCTCTACCGCATCGGACGCCAGGACCCCGCCCCCATCGGCGCCGAGGCCGGCCTTGCCGTGCCGCGCCCGGACGGCGGAGTGGAGCTGTACCTCGCCTCCACCGACCCGCACGCAGACCGCGACGCGGCCGCCGCCGCGTTCGGCCTGGAACCCGAGCGCGTCAAGGTCGTCGTGACCGGGGTCCCCGGCGCCACCGCCGACCGCGAGGACCAGGGCTTCCAGCTCCCGCTCGGTCTGCTCGCGCTGCGCACCGGCTGCCCGGTGAAGCTCACCGCCACGCGCGAGGAGTCCTTCCTCGGCCACGTCCACCGGCACCCGACCCTGCTGCGCTACCGCCACCACGCCGACGGCGAAGGCAGACTCGTCAAGGTCGAGGCACAGATCCTGCTCGACGCGGGCGCCTACGCCGACACCTCCTCCGAAGCCCTGGCCGCAGCCGTCGCCTTCGCCTGCGGCCCCTACGTCGTCCCGAACGCCTTCATCGAGGGCTGGGCCGTGCGCACCAACAACCCCCCGTCCGGCCACGTACGCGGCGAAGGCGCCATGCAGGTCTGCGCCGCCTACGAGGCACAGATGGACAAGATCGCCAAGAAACTCGGCATCGACCCGGCCGAGGTGCGGCTGCGCAACGCCCTGGCGACCGGCGACGTGCTGCCGACCGGCCAGACCGTGACCTGCCCGGCCCCGGTCGCCGAACTGCTCCAGGCCGTACGGGACTTCCCGCTGCCGCCGCTGCCCAAGGACACGCCCGAGGACGGGTGGCTGCTGCCCGGCGGGCCCGAGGGGGCGGGCGAACCGGGCGCCGTGCGCCGGGGCGTGGGCTACGGCGTGGGCATGGTGCACATGCTCGGCGCGGAGGGCGCGGACGAGGTCTCCACGGCGACCGTGAAGGTCCACGACGGTGTCGCGACGGTCCTGTGCGCGGCCGTCGAGACCGGCCAGGGCTTCACCACCCTGGCCCGGCAGATCGTCCAGGAGACACTCGGCATCGACGAGGTGCACGTGGCGCCGGTCGACACCGACCAGCCCCCGGCGGGCGCGGGCTGCCGCGGACGTCACACCTGGGTCTCGGGCGGGGCGGTGGAACGCGCGGCGAAGATGGTCCGCACGCAGCTCCTCCAGCCGCTGGCCCACAAGTTCGGCATGTCGACGGAGCTGCTCCAGATCACCGACGGCAAGATCACGTCGTACGACGGGGTCCTCTCCACGACCGTCACCGAGGCGCTGGACGGCAAGGAACTGTGGGCCACCGCCCAGTGCCGCCCGCACCCGACCGAGCCGCTGGACGAGACCGGCCAGGGCGACGCGTTCGTGGGCATGGCCTTCTGCGCGATCCGCGCGGTGGTGGACGTGGACATCGAGATCGGTTCCGTGCGGGTCGTCGAACTGGCCGTCGCCCAGGACGTGGGACGCGTTCTGAACCCGACCCAGCTCGCCGCCCGGATCGAGGCGGGCGTGACGCAGGGCGTCGGCATCGCCCTCACGGAGAACCTGCGCACGCCGCGCGGCATCGTCCGCCACCCCGACCTGACCGGTTACGCCCTTCCGACCGCCCTCGACGCGCCCGACATCCGCATCGTCCGGCTGGTCGAGGAACGCGACGTGGTCGCCCCCTTCGGGGCCAAGGCGGTCAGCGCGGTGCCGGTGGTGACGTCCCCGGCGGCCGTCGCGTCCGCCGTCCGGGCCGCGACGGGCCGCCCCGTGAACCGCCTCCCGATCCGCCCCCAGGCCGCCGTGGTGACGGAACGGGCCTGAGGCCGGTGCCTCCCGCGGGGCCCGCCCGGGCGCCGCGCACCGGACTCCACTGCACCCTCGTGAAACTGACGCCGCGCCACGAAGTGAAAGCGATTTCGGCGGAAAGGGAACGCGCCGGAGTGCTCTGAGCGTCATATGAGGTGACGCGGCGTGGTCCTCGGGCGCGCGTCGCGGTTCCGGGGCGTTGTCAGTGGTGGGGCTTACTGTTCTGGGCAGTGGGGAACGGCTGCCGGGCTTCGCCGGGCGGTCCGCCGTGCTCCGCCAGGGGACGGTGAGCAAGCACATGCGGGGGAGCCCATGACTACGACCGACGCCGGTTCCGCGGTGATCACCCTGACCGAGTCCGAGCTGGGCCCGTGGGTGACGCACGCGTCCACGCGGCACTGGCTGACCGGCCCCGGCCTGCCCTGCGACAGCGGCGTGCTGAGCTTCGCCGAGCTGGGCCGCGAGGGCCTGCGCACGGTCGCCGACTCAACGGGCGACCCCGACGGCCGCCTCTCGGCGGAACTGCGCGAACAGCTGCTGATAGGCGGACTGCTGGGCCCCGGCGGCCTGGAGACCGAGTCGGTCCTGCTGGACGGCGCGACGGGCGAGATCTCGACGACGTACGTCCTGCCCGACCGCCCCGACCTGATGGACCGCCGGCCCCTGGCCCCCTCCCTGCGGACACTGGTCCGCTTCGCCGAGGCCACGGACGAACTGGCCGGCCTGCGCGGCCAGTTCGCCTCCTATACGGGCCGCTACGGCCCCAAGGCGGTGGCGCAGGCGTCCCAGCACCTGCTCGCGGTGTTCCGCGACGGCGCGGACGGCGAACCGGCCCCGTTCTGGAAGATGGCGGCGCTGATCCGCCCCCTGTCCCTGGTTGCGGGCCGGGGCGGCGCGTCCGGTCTCGCCCTGGATCTCCCGCACCGCCTCCTGGACCAGGAGTTCGGCCCCGGCAAGGTGGCCCGCTTCGAGGACGTCGACTTCCCCGCGACCCTCACGCACGAACCGACCCGCCGCTTCCTGCGCGAGGTGGGCCTGCCGGAGGACGCCCACGTCTTCTCCCTGGACACGGACGTCCCCCTGGCGACGCTCGCCGAGTACCACGCCGACGGCGACACCCCCGCGGAACTCCCCGCCGGTGCCCACCGACTGATCCGCCTCGGCCACCTGGTCGAGGACAACAGCCTGGTCATCGACGGCGCGACGGGGGCGGTCCTGAACTGGAGCGAGCCCGAGGCGAGGCTGTACCCGCTCAACACGGACGTGTCGACCCTCGCCTTCACCCTCTGGCTCCTGCACCGTGAGCGCGCGATAGACGCCCAGTCGTCCCACGAGCTGACGACCGACACCTACGACCAGCTGGCCATGACGATGCTCCAGGTCCTGTCGACGGTGGACCCGACGGGCGTGACCGCCGGCAGAACGGTCCGCCACTACTGGACGGACGCGTTCCAGGACGAGGCCGGCGGGGTGCTCTGACGGGCTGCCGTCAGGCGGACTTGGAGGCGCTGCGGCGGCGTACGGCGAAGACCTGACCGCCACCGATCACCGCGGCGGCAGCCCCTGCACCGGCGAGGAGCGGGGCGCCGGCGGAGCCGGTGGTGGCGAGGTTGCCCGCGTAGGGCAGTGACGGCTGGGGCGGCGGCACCATCACCGGCCGGCCGGGATCAACTGCCACCAGGAGGCGTGGGATCCCTACGCCTCCAACGGATCCCTACGCCTCCAACGATCCGCAGCCGAACCCGGCCGACACGTGCACCGCGAGCTTCGAGGTCGGAACGACGGTCACCTTCACCGCTGACGCTGGAGGCCGTGGCGGGATTCGAACCCACGTAACTCCCCGCGAGCGGAGCACGGTGATGGATGCGGTGCAGGCGAGCCCCTGAACCACTCGGGCACACGGCCGTGTTCGTACTCGGTGGAGTGACCGTAGGGCGGGGTGGGGTGGGGCTCAAGGGGATCGCGTGGGCTGCAACGCGACTGCCATCCGCCGCTCGTGAAGGGGGTGGCCGGGAAGAGAGGCGTACGACCAAGGTCTCAGGCGGGGACCGTCTCGGAACGGACCGCTCTCGCCGACCGCCCGTCACGCCGGACCCTGCAGGGGCGAGCGACCGGCCCGCGCCACCGGCCGGCCCGCCCGCCTCCTTCGACCGTCGGCGTATCCGGCTCGCCCTGGGCATCTCCCTCGGTGCCGGGCTGCTCCAGTACGCCGCCCAGGACCTGCGCCCGCTCTCGCTGCTGCCCGGCGCCGTCGGCGTGGCCCTGCTGGTGCCGGCCGTGCTCGGGCTGCTCCCGCGCGGCACGTACCGGGCCGCGCGCGGGTTGCCGTCGGTCGTGCTGTTGCGCGGCGTCGCCGCCGGGTCGTTCATCGCCGCGGAGTCGTTCGTGGCGTTGATGCTCGTCACGCAGCGCGGGCTCAGTCCGACGCTGGCCGGGTTCTCGCTCGCCGCGGGCGGGGGGACGTGGGCGCTGGGCTCGTGGGTGCAGTCGCGGTCGCGGGTGGAGCCGTACCGGGAGCGGCTGACCACGGTCGGGATGCTGGCGGTGGCGGTGGCCGTCGCCGCGGCGCCGAGTGTGCTGATCGAGTCCGTGCCCGTCTGGACCCTGGCCGTCGCCTGGGCGTTCGGCTGCTTCGGGATGGGGCTCGTGATCTCCTCGACGAGCGTGCTCCTGCTCAAGCTCTCCGCCCCTGAGGAGGCCGGCACCAACTCCGCGGCCCTCCAGATCTCCGACGGCCTCTCCAACGTCGTCCTGCTGTCCGCCGGCGGCGCCGCCTTCGCCGCGCTGGGCGGCGGCGCGGTGTCCCACACGGCCACCCATGCCTCCGGCTCCCACCCCGCCGCCTTCACCGCGGTGTTCCTGCCGATGGCGGCGGTGGCCCTCGTCGGGGCCTGGGTGTCGACCCGGCTGCGGGAGCGACGGCCGTGAAGCGCTCGCCTCCTCCACGACCCGGCCCGTAGCGTCTGCGCATGTCCCTCCTCGGTCTGCCCCTCGACCCCGGCCTGCGGGCCGCCCTCGACGACCTCGCCGACGCCCAGGGCCGCCGCCCGAAGAGGTGGCGCTGCATGCCGTACGCCGATACCTGAGCCAGGAGGGCGCACGCGTGCGCACCGTCGCGGAGGCGCTCGCGCGTCACCACGCCGACCTGCTGAGCAGGCTCGGCGCATGACAGAGGACATCCGGTACCTGACC
>NZ_JBEXSH010000537.1:0-6236 GCF_040613555.1 Streptomyces sp. NPDC006265 | reverse complement strand
TCCAGGGACGTCGGCGCACGGCTCGGCGTCACCGGCCCGCGGGCGACCTCGGGGTCGTCCTCGGCGGCCGGCTCCGGGTCGTGCCACTCCTCACTGCGCGTGGGATGCCCTGACCTGAGCAGGCCCTGCAGTTCGTGCTTCATCTCGTCGTCCCGGTGGACGCTCAGCCGGTCGCTGCCTCGCTGCATGTCTCCCTCCAGACGTTCGGGGGCCCGCACCGCGTACCCGAACACCGGAGGGCGACACAGGTTCCGCCGGCCCGATCGCCGCCGTCCGCACTGGTTTGCGCCACGCCCTGCGGGAGACCCGGATCACACCCCCACACCTCTCTGGGGAAGGACACGTCATGGCGATGCTCGCTGTGCTCATCCCGCTGCTCATGCTCGGAGTGGTGCTGGTGCTGGGCCGTTACGAGGAGTTGCTGCTGCCACAGGAGGACGCCGACCGGCGTGAACCGGCCGGCGTGTCCCCCGCAGCCGTGGCTGCTCCTTCTCCCGCCACGGCAGGAACTCCTCCCGCACCTTCGCCTTGAAGCCCCGCCTGACGTCCGGACGCTCCAGCCGCAGGTCCTCCCACTCGTTCTCCGCCCTCCTCCGCACGGCGAGAAGGCCGTTGATGCCGCCGGAGCCACCGGTACCGGTCACCCTGCGCGACGGCGGAAGACCTCTCCGGGTTTGCGGGTGAGGGCCGGGGGCAGGCGCCCATGAGTGCTTCGGACAGGAGGCACGTCCGTGGGAGCGGCGAGCGAGCCGCACCGGGGCCCCTGTCCCACAGCGATCGCGCTCCCACGGTGACCGTCCAGCCCAGAGCACTTTCAAGGGAATTGCGACGTATCATGCCGACTCGTTCCAGCACGAAGCAGCACCCCCACGACGACGCCCCCGACACCGCCGAGGCCTTCCGCAGGATCACCTCCATGCCCGCCGGCCCGGAGCGCGACAAACTGCGCGACGAGATCGTCGAGGCCTGGCTGCCCATGGCAGACCGCCTCGCCGGACGCTTCCGCAGCCGCGGCGAGAACGTCGAGGACCTGCGCCAGGTCGCGGCCCTCGGCCTGGTCAAGGCCGTCGACCGGTACGACCCCGAGCGCGGCAACGCCTTCGAGAGCTACGCCGTACCGACCATCACCGGCGAGATCAAGCGGCACTTCCGCGACCACATGTGGACCCTGCACGTACCCCGCCGCGTCCAGGACCTGCGCAACCGCGTGCGCTTCGCCAGCCAGGACCTGTCCCAGACCATCTCCGGACGCCGGCCCACCGTCGCCGAGATCGCCGAGCACGCGAACATGAGCGAGGAGGACGTCCGGGCCGGCCAGGAGGCACTGGAGAGCTTCACGGCGCTCTCCCTGGACGCGGAACTGCCCGGGAGCGAGGACGGCTACTCGCTGAGCGACGCGCTGGGGTCCTACGACCCGGCGCTGGACACGGTCGTCGACCGCGAGTCCGTGAGGGCCCGGCTGGCGGCGCTGCCCGAGCGGGAGCGGGCGATCCTGTACATGCGGTTCTTCGGTGACATGACGCAGAGCCGGATCGCCGAGAAGCTGGGGATCTCGCAGATGCACGTCTCCCGGCTGATCAGCCGGTGCTGCGGACGGGTGCGGGAGCAGGTCATGCGGGACGCGGCCTGACACAGGCCCCTGGGACTTTCACCCGGTTGGAGGGCGCCGTCCCGCTAATGGGGTCCGGGCCCGCGCGGGCCCGTCGGCTGCGGGCTGTCATGGCAGAGGGGTATGACTACCGAAGGAGTCCCCTCGATGCGCCGCAGCCTGCACGCCCTGTCCGTCGCCGTCCTGGCCGGCTCAGCCCTGGTGGGCCTGGCGCCGGCCGTGTTCGCCGAACCGGCCGCCGAGGTCAGTCCCGCCACCGTCCAGCCCGGCGGCACGCTCACCGTCTCGGTCAGCTGCGATCCGACCGGAGGGCCGCCGCCCGACACCGTCGACGCCACCTCCGAGGCCTTCGACGAGGGCACGGTGCCACTGCAACGGGTCACCGGCAACGACGACGAGGTGTCCGGCGCCGCCTACCGCGGCACGGCCCGCATCGCCTCCGCGGAGAACTTCGAGGGCGACCCGGACGCCCCGGCGGAGGACTCTGCATGGAGCGTCGAGGGCACCTGCCCGGCCGCTCCCGGCGGCGAGGGCACCACCTGGAGCGCGACGTTCACCGTGGCCCACGGCTCCGGCCCCCACAAGCCCCCGTACGACCCCGCGCACCCACCCACCCACCAGAGCTGCCCCGAACCCTCGCACCACTGGATGCCGAAAGCCCCCGAGGCGCACCCCACCGAGTGCGGCGAAGCGCCGGTCCGGCGCGGGGTTCGGGCCGGTGACGGCGGTGCCTTCACCGACTCCGTGCCCGCCCTGGTCGCGGGCGGGGTGCTGATCGCGGGCGCGTTCGGCGCCGCCGCGCACCGTCTGCGCACCCGGCGGAGCGACCCCCACCGCTGACCCGCCGGACCCGTTCCACCGTCCCGGAAGGGCCCCGCTTCCCCGCCCCGGCCCGCTCATGCTGTGACCGTCACAACCCGGCCGGGCGCCCATGGGGCGGCGGCACCCTGGGTACTCAGTGCCCGAGGGCACGAGCCGCACCGTACGGCGCACGCGCCGAGGGAGACATCACACGGCGGCACCAGGCACTGGCACTGCGGAGGTACGGATGCGGCGGACGGCCCCGGAAGGTCACGGTCCCGTCCGGTTCGGGCCGCCGCTCCCCGAGGACGGGCTGCCCGTCCTGCCGGAGCTGACCGCGGTGCTCGCCGCCGCCGCGTCCGTGGGCGACCACGAGCCCGTCGGCGGCGGCCGCGCCCTGCGCGAAGCCGCCTGCGGCTACTGGGACCGGCGCGGACTGCACTGCGACCCGGACCGGGTGGCCGCCGCCCCCGGATCGCCCGCCCTGCTGCTCGCGCTGACCGCCGCCCTCGGCGGCGACGTCCTCGTACCGAGACCCTGCGCCGCCTGGTGGGCACCGTACGCACGCCTGCTGGGACGCCCGGTCTTCCATGTGCCGACCCCGCCGGAGAGCGGCGGCGTCCCGGACCCGTACGCCCTGCTGGAGACCGTGCGCCGGGTACGCGCCGAGGGCGGCGACCCGCGGCTGCTCGTGCTGTCCGTCGCCGACGACCCCACCGCCACCGTCGCCCCTCCCGAACTGCTCCACGAGACCGTCGAGGCCGCCCAGGGGGAGGGCCTGCACCTCGTCAGCGACGAGACCTGGCGCGACACCCTGCACGACCCCCACGACACCGTGCTGCTCAGCCCCGCCGGGATGGTGCCCGACCGGGTCACCGTCGTCACCGACCTGGCCGGTGCCCTGCTCCCGCCCGGCTGGCCCGCCGCTGTGGCCCGCTTCCCGGCCGGTGAGGACGGCGAGGGCCTCCACGCGCGCGTGCTCGACATCCTCACCGCCCTCGACGCCCGTGTCGCCGCGCCCATCGCCGCGGCGGCCGGATACGCCCTGGGGGAGCCGGAAGCGGTCACCGCGCGCGGGGCCACCGCCGTGCGCCTGCACGCGCTCCTGGCCGCCGAGGCGCACGCCGCCGTCGTCGCCGCGGGAGCCCTCGCCCGGCCTCCGCGCTCCGGCCGCCACCTGTACGTGGACCTGGCCGCGCTGCGCCCCGCGCTGAGCGCGCACGGCGTCGGCGACGCACAGGAACTGGAGGACTTCCTCAGCGCACGCCTCGGCATGCCCGCCCCGGGCGGGCACCGCTTCGGCGACGACCTCGAAGCCCCGCGCGTGCGGCTCTGCACCGGCGCCCTGGTGGCCGGTTCCGACACGGAACGCGCGGAATGCCTCACCTCACCCACGCCGTTGGAACTGCCGCAGGTGAACCGCGCGTTGAGCCGACTGAAGTCGGTCTTCGACGATCTCCGCGACGACGCTCAGCGATGGGAGCCTCCTCGATGACGCAGCAGTCCGAGTCGACCACCAGCACGACCACCCGGGAAGCCGACGAGCCCGGGATCGCGTCACCCCTCGCACCCCCGTACCCGCCCCTGGCCGAACCCCGGCCGCCGGCCGAGCGGCGGGTGTGGCCGCGCACCTTTCACGACCGGCTGACCGCGCCGCTCCCCGGCCTGAAGGCCATGGCCCGCTTCGCCCGGGAGGGCACGGTGAGACCGGGCCCGGAAGGCCTCGCCGACATCCCCCGGCTGCCCTACGCCCCCGCCCCACTGCCCCGCGTCGACGCCCGCACCGTCGCCGTCACATGGGCGGGGCACGCCAGTTGGGTCCTGCGCATCGGCGGGCTGACCGTTCTCACCGACCCGGTCTGGTCCCGCCGGATCCTCGGCACCCCGGCCCGCATCACACCCGTGGGTGTCCCCTGGGAGGACCTGCCGCGCGTCGACGCCGCCGTCATCAGCCACAACCACTACGACCACCTGGACGCCCCCACGCTGCGCCGCCTCCCGCGCGACACCCCGGTGCTCGTCCCGGCCGGGCTCGCCCGCTGGTTCCACCGCCGCCGCTTCACGCACGTGACGGAACTCGACTGGTGGGAGGCGGCCGAACTGGACGGCGTGCGCTTCGACTTCGTCCCGTCCCACCACTGGTCCAAGCGCAGCCTCACCGACACCTGCCACAGCCTCTGGGGCGGCTGGGTGCTCACGGACCAGGAGGGCCAACGCGTCTACTTCGCGGGCGACACCGGCTACGGCCACTGGTTCTCCCGCATCGGCCGCCGCTACCCCGGCATCGACCTGGCCCTGCTGCCCATCGGCGCCTACGACCCGCGCTGGTGGCTCCGCGACGTCCACTGCGACCCCGAAGAGGCGGTCCGCGCTGCGCAGGATCTGGGCGCGCGCCGGATGGCCCCCATGCACTGGGCGACGTTCGTCCTGTCGGCGGAACCGGTCATGGAGCCCCTGACGCGTGTGCGGGCGGCATGGGAGAAGGCGGGCCTGCCCCGCGAGAACCTCTGGGACATGCCGGTGGGCGCCTCCCGGGTGCTGTCCGGGAACTGACCTCAGGTGCCCGGGGAACTGCGCACCCGCCGCCACACCGCCGGTACCGCGCTGAGCAGCAGGGTCAGCGCGATCGCCGCCACCACGCCCTGCCACGGCTCGGCGAACAGCGCCCCTCCGAGGATCCCGATCAACTGATACGTGGCGGCCCAGGCCAGACAGGCCGGCAGATTCCCCCGGGAAAACCTCCGCAGCGGCCACTGGGCCAGCAGACAGGCCAGCATCACCGGGATGCGCCCCGCAGGCACCAGCCGGGACAGCACCAGCACCGCCACCCCGTGGGCGGAGAGCTTCTCCTGCGCCTGCTCCAGCCGGTCCTCCGGCGCCCGCGACCGCAGGATCTCCAGCCACCGCGACCCGTTCCTCGACTTCAGCCCGCGCCGTCCCAGCCAGTACAGCGTCGCATCGCCCAGGAACGCCGCCAGCGACGCCGTCACGAACACCATCGCCAGCGAGAAGGGCGCCGTCCGGTGCACGGCGACCGCCGCCGCCGAACTCACCAGCGCTCCCGTCGGAATCACCGGCACCAGCGCCCCGGCCAGCACCAGCACGAAGAGCGTCGGATACCCGATCGCCTGCTGCGTGGACTCCGGAACCAAGGACGCCGGTGTCACGGCCGACGCCGCGAGCAGGGGCGCGAGCGCCAGGGGCGCGGACCAGCTCACCGCGCGGCCTTCACACGCACGCTCTCCCCGTGCCCGAGCCGGTGCACCGCCACCTCGGGCGCGTCCCGGGCCGCCAGCCGGACCAACTCCTCCCCCGGAGCGTGGAACTCGTGCGGGCGCACGGCGTCCATGCCGATCGGCCAGTACGTGCCGTAGTGCACCGGCACCGCGGTGTGCGGCGCCAGCCGTGCCAGCGCCTGCGCCGCCCGGCCCGCGTCCAGGTGCCCCTCGCCCAGACAGGGCCCCCAGCCGCCCACCGGCAGCAGCGCCACCTCGACCGGGCCGACCTCCTTCGCCATCTCGTCGAACAGTCCGGTGTCCCCGGCGAAGTACGTCCGGGCCTCGCCGGTTATGACATAGCCGAGGGCGGGGGAGCGGTGTGGTCCGAACGGCAGCCGCCGCCCGTCGTGGCGCGCGGGCACGGCGCGTACGACGATGTCGCCGACCGGGGTCTCGTCCCCGGGGGCCACCTCGCTCACCCGCAGGTGCGAGAGCCGGCGCAGACCCGGTACTGCCCGGCGCGCGCCCCGGGGCACGAGCAGGCGCGTGCCCGGAGCGAGCCGCATCAGCGACGGCACGTGCAGGTGGTCGGCGTGCAGATGCGACAC
>NZ_JBEXSH010000536.1:0-6246 GCF_040613555.1 Streptomyces sp. NPDC006265 | reverse complement strand
GTCGACCCAGGAGGCCAGCAGGTCCGGGCGGGTCCGCGGGATCCAGTGCCCCGCCTGGATCGCCCTGCGGGTCAACTGCGGCACCCACTGATCGAGTTCGTCGTACAGCCGCTCCGAGAGGAAACGGTCCTCGAGGGGCGTGATGATCTGCACGGGCGCATGGGCGTGCGCGTCCGGGCGCGGCGCGCGCAGCCGGGGCCGGACGTTGTCCCGGTACAGCCAGGCCCCGTGAGCCGCGTCCGACGGCAGGGACGCGGTGGGGTAGTCGCCCCGGGGCACCTTCTCGACGAGCTCCAGTACCCGCGGCCAGCGCTTGCCGAGCGGGCCGCGCCAGGCCAGCTCGGGCAGGAGGGGCGTGTGCAGCAGGTACACGTACCAGGACCGGGCGCCCTGCCCGAGAAGCTGACCGACCCGGCGCGGGGTGGGGCGCCGGACCCGCTTGCCGATCCAGTGGCCGAAGTGGTCGAGGGACGGCCCGGACATCGAGGTGAAGGAGGCGATGCGTCCCTCGGTGCGCTGGACGGTGGTGAACTCCCAGGCCTGCACCGAGCCCCAGTCGTGCCCGACCAGGTGCACCGGCTCATGGGGACTCACCGCGTTCGCGACGGCCAGGAAGTCGTCCGTCAGCTTCTCCAGCGTGAACCTGCCCCGCAGTGGCCGCGGCGCCGTCGACCGGCCGTGGCCGCGGACGTCGTACGCCACCACGTGGAAGCGCCCGGCGAGCCGCTCGGCGACCTCGGACCACACCTCCTTGCTGTCGGGGTAGCCGTGCACCAGGACGACCGTGGGCCGCCCGGGGTCCCCCATCTCGGCCACGCACAGCTCGACTTCGCCGGTCCGCACCCTGCGCTCGCGCGCACCCGTCAGCAACGTCATCCGGCGAATCTGGCAGTTGTTAGAGAGTTCGTCAATAGGGCGGTGCCCCGGTCCCACCCGCCGTGGTAACTCTGAAGAACCAGCTCCCCTAGGGGCCCGTAATACTCAGGGCTGACCCGAAGACAGCTCTGCGGAGTGATGACCGCCACGCGCACGGCCCCTACCTTCAAGGGGTGACTGTGATCGCGACCGAAAGCCTGAGCAAGCGGTTCCCCCGGGTGACCGCGCTTGACCGGCTCTCCGTGGACGTCGGGCCCGGTGTGACCGGACTCGTCGGAGCCAACGGAGCCGGCAAGTCCACACTGATCAAGATCCTGCTGGGTCTGTCCCCCGCCACCGAGGGCCGCGCCGAAGTGCTCGGTCTCGACGTCGCCACCAAGGGCGGCGCCATCCGCGAGCGGGTCGGCTACATGCCCGAGCACGACTGCCTGCCGCCGGACGTCTCGGCCACCGAGTTCGTCGTCCACATGGCGCGCATGTCCGGTCTGCCGCCCACGGCCGCGCGCGAGCGAACGGCCGACACCCTGCGCCACGTCGGGCTGTACGAGGAGCGCTATCGCCCCATCGGCGGCTACTCGACCGGCATGAAGCAGCGCGTCAAGCTCGCGCAGGCCCTCGTCCACGACCCTCAGCTGGTCCTCCTGGACGAGCCGACCAACGGCCTCGACCCGGTCGGCCGCGACGAGATGCTCGGTCTGATCCGCCGCATCCACACCGACTTCGGCATCTCGGTCCTGGTCACCTCCCACCTCCTGGGCGAACTGGAGCGCACCTGCGACCACGTCGTCGTCATCGACGGCGGCAAACTCCTGCGCTCCAGCTCCACCACGGACTTCACGCAGACCACCACGACCCTCGCGATCGAGGTCACGGACACCGACGAGCACCCGGACGGCACCCGCGCGGTCCGCGAGGCGCTGCACGCGCGTGGGGTGAGCGTCGAGGACGGCAGCGGCCTGCCCGGCGCGGGCCACGTCCTGCTGCTCACCGCCCAGGGCGAGGAGACGTACGACGTGGTCCGGGACGTGATCGCGGGCCTCGGACTCGGCCTGGTGCGCATGGAGCAGCGCCGGCACCACATCGCCGAGGTCTTCACCAGCAGCGACGAGCGCGAGCAGCGGAAGGAGGCGGTCGGCCATGGCGGTTGAGCACTCCACGGGGACATCCGCCCCGGCACCGGGTGACCAGACCCGCATCCACAACATCGGCTACCGCAACTACGACGGCCCCCGCCTGGGCCGCGCCTATGCCCGCCGCTCCCTGTACTCGCAGTCCCTGCGCGGCTCCTACGGCCTCGGCCGCTCGGTGAAGTCCAAGGTGCTGCCGATGCTGCTCTTCGTGGTGATGTGCGTGCCCGCGGCCATCATGGTCGCCGTCGCGGTCGCCACCAAGGCCAACGCCCTGCCGGTCGACTACACGCGCTACGCGGTCATCATGCAGGCGGTCATCAGCCTCTACGTCGCCTCGCAGGCGCCCCAGTCCGTCTCGCGCGACCTGCGCTTCAAGACGGTGCCGCTGTACTTCTCGCGGCCCATCGAGACCGCCGACTACGTCCGCGCCAAGTTCGCGGCGCTGGCCTCGGCACTCTTCATCCTCACCGCCGGCCCCCTGCTCCTGCTCTACGTGGGCGCGCTGCTGGCCAAGCTCGACTTCGCCGACCAGACCAAGGGATTCGCACAGGGACTCGTCTCGGTGGCACTGCTCTCACTGCTCTTCGCCGGCATCGGCCTGGTCATCGCGTCCTTCACCCCGCGCCGCGGCTTCGGTATCGCGGCCGTGATCGCCGTGCTGACCATCACCTACGGCGCGGTCTCCACCCTCCAGGCCATCGCCGACGCGCAGGGCAGCGGCGACGCCGTGCCGTGGATCGGGCTGTTCTCGCCGATCACGATCATCGACGGTGTGCAGTCCGCGTTCCTGGGCGCGACGTCCGCCTCCCCCAGCGGGGTGGGCCCGAGCACCGCCGAGGGCGTCGTCTACGTCGTCGTCGCCCTCGGCCTGATCGCGGCGAGCTACGGCCTCCTGATGCGCCGCTACAAGAAGGTGGGACTGTGACCACGCTCAACATCGACCACGTCTCCCGCTGGTTCGGCAACGTGGTCGCCGTCAACGACATCACCATGACCATCGGCCCCGGCGTCACGGGCCTGCTCGGCCCCAACGGCGCCGGGAAGTCCACCCTCATCAACATGATGGGCGGCTTCCTGGCCCCCTCCACCGGCACGGTCACCCTCGACGGCCAGGCCGTGTGGCGCAACGAGCAGATCTACAAGCACATCGGCGTCGTCCCCGAGCGGGAGGCGATGTACGACTTCCTCACCGGCAAGGAGTTCGTCCTCGCCAACGCCGAACTGCACGGCCTGGGCGCCAAGGCGGCCCAGAGGGCACTCGCCACGGTCGAGATGGAGTACGCCCAGGACCGCAAGATCCAGACGTACTCCAAGGGCATGCGCCAGCGCGTGAAGATGGCGAGCGCTCTGGTCCACGACCCGTCGCTGCTGCTGCTCGACGAGCCCTTCAACGGCATGGACCCCCGTCAGCGCATGCAGCTGATGGACCTGCTGCGCCGCATGGGCGACGAGGGCCGCACCGTGCTGTTCTCGTCCCACATCCTCGAAGAGGTCGAGCAACTCGCCTGGCACATCGAGGTCGTCGTCGCCGGCCGGCACGCGGCCAGCGGTGACTTCCGCAAGATCCGTCGCCTGATGACCGACCGACCGCACCGCTACCTGGTGCGTTCCAGCGACGACCGTGCTCTCGCGGCCGCGCTGATCGCCGATCCGTCGACGGCCGGCATCGAGGTCGACCTCGCCGAGGGCGCGCTGCGCATCCAGGCCGTCGACTTCGGCCGCTTCACGGCCCTGCTGCCGCGGGTGGCCAGGGACCACGGCATCCGGCTGCTCACGGTCTCGCCGTCCGACGAGTCCCTCGAGTCCGTCTTCTCGTACCTCGTCGCGGCGTAGGAGGCCCTGATGTACGACCCCACAGTCGCCCGGCTCACGTACCGGGCCCTGCTCGGCCGGCGCCGGGCCCTCATCCTCGGCGCCCTGCCGATGCTGCTGATCGTGATCGCCCTGGCGGTGCGCGGCCTGGCCGGGGCGGACGACCAGACGGCGTCCGACCTGCTGGGCGGCCTCGCACTCGCCACGATGGTGCCGATCATCGGCGTCATCGCCGGAACGGGCGCGATCGGGCCGGAGATCGACGACGGCTCGGTGGTGTACCTGCTGTCCAAGCCGATCAAGCGGCCGACGATCATCTTCACCAAGCTGATCGTCGCGATCGCGGTGACCATGGTGTTCTCGGCGGTGCCGACGCTCATCGCCGGCTTCATCCTGAACGGCAACGGCCAGCAGGTCGCCGTCGCCTACACGGTGGCCGCGCTGGTCGCGTCCATCGCCTACGCGGCCCTGTTCCTGCTGCTCGGCACGGTCTCCCGGCACGCGGTGGTGTTCGGTCTCGTCTACGCGCTGGTCTGGGAGGCCCTGTTCGGCTCACTGGTGCCGGGTGCGCGCACGCTGAGCGTCCAGCAGTGGTCGCTGGCGGTGGCCCAGAAAGTGTCCGGAGGGGACCTGGTCTCCTCGGACGTGGGTCTGACCACGGCGACGGTGCTGCTGCTGGCCGTCACGGTGCTGGCCACGTGGTTCGCCGGACAGAAGCTGCGATCCCTCACCCTCGCCGGCGAGGAGTGACGTGCCCGGGCCCTGACGGAGGCTTCACCTCTGTCAGGGCACACTGGGCGAACGGGATGTAGGGGAATCAATACGGAAGTTGGACAGCTGGGGAGGACGGGAATGGCTGGCGAGAGGGCTCAGTACGGCGACCGCGGGCAGTCGGGCGGCGGGCCGGGGAACGGCTCCCGGGCGGAAGCCGGATCGGAGTCCGGATCCCAGTCCGGGTCCCGTTCCGGGGGCGAGGCCCTGGACGATCTCGACGGGGTCGTACTGGACGAGGACTTCATACGCTCCGCCGGGACCTCCGAGCCGTCCGCCCGTGCCCGGATGCTCGCCGCGAAGTGGCGCCGCGAGGAACCGGAGCCGTAGCCCTGGCGCTCCGACGAGCCGCCCGCGGGCTGGTTCTTCAGCAAGGTCCGGCGGCGCAGGTGGCGCAGGAAATAGCCGGCCAGCCGCCCGTCCGGCCGCCGTTTTAATCAGTGGCGTCCAATTCGCCCGGCAGGCACAGTGGTTGTCGTCACGGTCGGGCAGAGGGCCCGGCGCCACGTTCTGGGAGAGGAGCGGGACGATGTCCATGCACGGCAG
The DNA here is from genome assembly GCF_040613555.1 of Streptomyces sp. NPDC006265. NCBI lineage: Bacteria > Bacillati > Actinomycetota > Actinomycetes > Kitasatosporales > Streptomycetaceae > Streptomyces > Streptomyces sp. NPDC006265. Next base: position 1,111 of record NZ_JBEXSH010000536.1, on the reverse strand, counting down.
TACGTCCAGCTCCCTTCAGGGCAGCCCGCGGCGGGATCCGGAGTAGCCACTACCTCTCCGTCGAACCCGCCCCACACGGGGAGCTGCCCGGGGCGGCCGCTTTCGAGCACGCGAATCGCACATCGCGTGGGCCGCCCACCCGGAGGATTGGCCGAGTGGTAAGGCACTGGCTCGCGCCGCGTTTGATCAGAAGCGAGTCAAGATCGGGCCCAACAGCCCGCGCACGTTCGATCCGTGCATCCTCCGCCGAGCACCACCCAACGCCGCGCGACCGGCCCGACGTTCAGCCCACGCCCTGCGAACCGACCCCACGCACAGCGCAGCGACAGGCGACGGCCCGACACTCAGCCCAGCAACCGCTCCAGCACCACCGCGATGCCGTCCTCGTCGTGGGAGGACGTCACCTCGTCGGCCACCGCCTTCAGTTCCTCGTGGGCGTCCGCCATGGCGACGCCGTAGGAGGCCCAGGCGAACATCGGTATGTCGTTGGGCATGTCGCCGAAGGCGATCGTGTCGGCCGCCTTCATCCCGAGCCGACGGGCCGCCAGGGACAGACCCGTCGCCTTGGACAGGCCCAGGGGGAGAAGCTCGACGATGCCCTCGCCCGCCATCGTGACCGTGACGAAGCCGCCGGCGGTCCGCGTGGCCGCCTCGCACAGCTCGTCGTCCGACAGGGTCGGGTGCTGGATGTACAGCTTGTTCAGGGGTGCAGTCCACAGGTCCGACGCGTCCGTGAAGGGCGTGGCGGGCAGGGTGCCCTGGACCGCGTAGCCCGGACCGACCAGCACCTCGCCGTCGAGGCCGTCGCGGCTCGCCGCCAGATACAGCGGGCCGACCTCCGCCTCGATCTTGGCCAGCGCCACCCCGGCCAGCTGCCGGTCCAGCGTCACCGACGTCAGCAGCCGGTGCGCGCCGGCGTCGTAGACCTGCGCGCCCTGACCGCAGACGGCCAGCCCCTGGTAGCCGAGGTCGTCGAGGATGTGCCGGGTCCACGGGACCGCACGGCCGGTGACGACGATGTGCGCGGCGCCCGCCGCGGTGGCCGCGGCGCCGCCGCGTCGGCCGCCGGGTCCACGAACAGCACCGACTTGTGCGCGGGGCCGCCCGGCGC
>NZ_JBEXSH010000535.1:0-6264 GCF_040613555.1 Streptomyces sp. NPDC006265 | reverse complement strand
GGTCGGTGGCGGGGGCGGGGGCCAGGACGGGTCGGGGGCGGACGAGGAGGCGCCGGCGTGGTGGCCGGCGTCGCCGGAGGCGCCCTGCCCCTGGGGGCCCTGGGGGGCCTGCCCGTGGGCGTCCTGCCCGTACGGCCCCTGGGGGGCCTGTGCCTGGGGCGCCGGAGCAGCGGGAGCGTCCACCGGCACGGGGGGTGCGGACGGGGCGGGGGGTACCGCGGTGCCCTCGTTCTCGGTGCTCACAGCTTCTCTCCTAGATCCACGGCTGTTCTCCGGGTCGCACTCGGTCACGCTTTCCCACACCGGTCGACGGATCCGGCGCGCTGCAGCTGTGCTTGTCCCTTTGTATGCCGTCAGCTTTTCCCACAGGCCGTCAGAGCACCATAAGCGGTGCCTGTGCATCCGAGGCCATTCTTTATATAGGTCATTACAGGCGAAAAGGATGCAATCCCAATGCCTCCGTCCGGACCTGTCCATCCGTCGAGTCCGTCCGACCGGACGCGTACCCGCACTCGGTGGCACCATGACGCGGTGACCCACGCACGACAGCATGTGATTCAAGTCGTCGCCCACCGCGGAGCCTCCGAGGACGCCCCGGAACACACCCTGGCCGCCTACACCAAGGCGATCGAGGACGGCGCGGACGCCCTCGAATGCGATGTGCGCCTCACCGCCGACGGCCACCTGGTGTGCGTACACGACCGCCGGATCAACCGTACGTCCAACGGCCGCGGCGCGGTCTCCGCGCTGGAGCTCGCCGACCTCGCCGCCCTGGACTTCGGCTCCTGGAAGACGGGCGAGGCCTGGAAGGGACGCGACGAGGAACCCGACTGGGAGCATCGCCCGGAGGACCGCGAGGCGACCTCCGTCCTCACCCTGGAACGGCTGCTGGAACTCGTCGCCGACGCCGGGCGCCGTGTGGAACTGGCCATCGAGACCAAACACCCCACGCGCTGGGCGGGCCAGGTCGAGGACCGGCTGCTGGCCCTGCTGAAGCGGTTCGGCCTCGACGCGCCGGCCTGCGCGGAGGAGTCGCAGGTGCGGGTCATGAGCTTCTCCGCCCGCTCACTGCACCGCGTGCGCGCCGCCTCGCCCACCCTCCCGACGGTCCATCTGACGCAGTTCCTCTCCCCCCGGCTCCGCGACGGACGGCTGCCCCCGGGGGTGCGGATCGCCGGCCCCTCCATCCGGATCGTGCGCAACCATCCGGCGTACATCGAGCGCCTGAAGCAGGCCGGCCACCAGGTGCACGTGTGGACCGTGAACGAGCCCGCAGACGTGGACCACTGCGTCGGGCTGGGCGTCGACGCCATCATCACCAACCGCCCGCGCGCGGTGCTGGACCAACTCGGCCGCTGACGACCGACACCGGCGCCGCCAACCTCTCAAGTCACACCAGAACCACGCACACCTCTTGACCCCATGCATCGGCGGGCGAGATCCTCCCATCTCGGCCACACCGATGATTTCCGGCCATGCGATGACAGGAAGTGCTCCGGCGCGTTCGTTCCGTATTCGCTCATGGTGAATGCGTCACCGGACGTGGATTGGCCGGTTTCCGGTACAGGCCAATGGGGCATCCACACCGTGGCGTGGGGCGAAGGAGGTCTCGGGGGTGGCGTTGGTGGTGGCACAGGAGGTGCCCACGTCGTCGAGCATGGCCGTACCCCATGGCCCTGCGGGCGTGGGGGAAGCGAGGCACCGGATGCGTGCGCAGCTGCGCAGAGGTGGAGTCGCGGAATCGGTCATCGACGACGCCGTACTGATCCTGTCCGAGCTCTTGAGCAACGCGTGCAAGCACGGCAGGCCCTTGGGCGACGCACTGGCCGGCGACGGTGACGTCCGTGCCGCGTGGCGCGTGGAGCCGGCCGGCCGACTCGTCGTCGAGGTCACGGACGGCGGCGGCCCGACCCGCCCCGCCCCCGCGACCCCGTCGGTCACGGCGCACGGCGGCCGCGGGCTGAACATCATCACCGCGCTCGCCGACGACTGGGGCGTGCGGGACGACATCCGCGGTGAGGTCACCGTGTGGGTCATCGTCCACGACGACGTCCACGACCCGGACGCGGGCCACCGCCGCGACGACTTCGCCACGCGCGTCATCGCCCCCGCGGTCTCCCGTATACCCGGGCTCGACTTCGCGGACGCCTTCGAGGACGTGGACTGAGCGCTACAGAGGCTGAGCGCTACAGAGGCTGAGCACGACAGAGGCTGAGCACGACAGGGGTCGGCGACGGCAGCAACTGAGCGCGTACGCCGCGCTGGACCGGGTGTTGTCCACAGGAAGCCGCCACCCCGGGCACGAACGGCTAGGCTCGCGACCGTACGAGACGAGCCGTAACCGGGAGACCCATCGATGGCCAAGAAGCGACCCCAGACGAAGGCCAAGCGCCCGCAGACCATGGGCGGAGCCAGCACCGCAGGTGCCGATGGAGACGTTCCGGTCGTCGGCGCTCGTGAGCCCTGCCCCTGCGGCAGCGGCCGCCGCTACAAGGCCTGCCACGGCCGGGCCGCCTCGCACGCCGCGACCGAGCTGGTGCACCGCCCCTTCGAGGGCCTGCCCGGCGAGTGCGACTGGGTGGCCCTGCGCGAGCTGGTCCCGGCCGCCACGGTCGAGCTGACCCTCAAGGACGGCCTGCCCGAGGACGTCCCGGCGGTCACCCTGGCCACGGTTCTTCCCATGGCCTGGCCGGCGCTGCGCCGCGACGACGGCTCGGTCCTGATCGGCCTGCAGAACGACACCTCGTCCGGCGACATCAGCCGCGACCTCGCCGACACCCTCCAGCGCGCCCTGGAAGCCGAGCCCGGCACGCCCGTCCAGGGCCGCCGCGCCCCGGCCGACAGCCCGCGGCTGCAGGACCTTCTCGACCCCGAGGGCGCGTTCGAGCCAGAAGTGCACAGCGGCTTCGAGTTCTGGGTGCCGGATCCGGACAACGCCACGCCCGACGTGACCGCTTCCCTGGAGCGGGCCAACGCCGCGGCCATCCCGACCGTCAAGCTCCAGGGCGTGGACGCCGCGTACTGGTGCGAGACGCCGGAGAAGAACCATCTGCGGTGGGTCATGCCGCACGCCGAGGAGCTGCTTCTGGACGCGCTCGCGCGGCTGCACGCCGCGGGCCGCTCCAGCCTCGGTGAGGGCACCCGCCTGGTGGGCTCCTTCCGCGCTCACGGACTCACGGTGCCGGTGTGGGACCTGCCCAGCGGGGTCACGGCCGAGGACGTCGAGAAGCCGGCGGCGGAGTTCGCCGAGCGTCTCGCCGCCGCCCTCGCGACGGACGCGCCGCTCAGCGCGGACGAGCGCCGCGCCCGCGGCGGCCTCACCAACCGGCAGGTCACTCTCAGCTGACGCGCGCCCCGGCACCCGGTCGTCCGGACCCCGGACGGCCGGGGTGTCGCGCCCTCGACGGATCACAACTCCCGTCGGGGACAAGCCAGTCGGTGACTGGAAAGGCGAGTTCGAATTTGCGAACCGCCGATCTCTTGTTACCGTTCCTGTAGCCCGGTTGCTGGTGCATCCCCCGTCGCCAGCAACCGGGTCTTTGCGTCTCCGCTTCCGTTCACCGAACGCAGCCGCTCGTCAACTGCCCTTTACCGCAGGCAAGTTGCTCCCCGAGCGCAGCAGTAGCGGCCCCAGCCCGCCCCGCTCGGCGAACTCCGCGACGGCCGTGTACGCCGACGGATTCCCACGTGCGGGCTCCCGGGGCGTCTCACACGTCCCCGGCTCGTCCTCCGCCTCCACGGCGCACGTCATCCGCACGTTCCGGTCGGGACCCATCAGGCTCAGTACGGCGTCCAGCGCCTCGCCCGTCGCATTGCGGTAGTAGGTCCGCGCCCAGGTCTGCGCACCCTGCGTCACCACACAGGTCTGCGCCTCGATGCCGTCGGGGGAGGAGAGTTCGGGGCCGCAGCGCACGGCGGTCGGCAGCCCCTGGCCGAGCGCCGGGAGACCGGCGACGGCGGAGGGCGCCGAGGCCCCGAGCGCCTTGTCGTCGGCGCGCGAGAAAGGCCGTAGGGCACCGGAACCGGACGAGCGGGCGCCGGCACCCATCGAACCCACGGCCCCCTTGGAACCCACGGCACCTTGGGAACCCACAGCCCCCTTGGAACCCAGGGCACCTTGGGAACCCACCGCACCCTTGGAACCCGCGGACCCGACGGGCCCCGCAGACGCCACCGCCAGCGGCAGTGCGATCGCACAGGCCGCCACGACGCCCGCGAGGGCGAGGAGTCTGGTCTTTCGGGAGTCCCGGGAGCGGCCCCGGGCGTGTCGCCGCATGGTTCCGGAACTTAACGCGCCGGGGCGGACGCGGGGCCCGGCGCGCCCGACAGCCCTAGAACTCGGGCGCGCTCACACCCGTACGAGTGAGGGCTTCGACCACGGCGTCCACCACGGCCTCGACATCGGGCACCCACGGCGAGGCCGAGCCGGGCAGCGGCGCACGCTCCCAGCGGATCTCGCCCTGACCGGTCTGGGACGGGGGCAGGGCCAGGTAGCCGCCCTCGCTGTGGAAGCGGAGGGAGCCGGGCACGAAGTCCTTGGCGTAGAGCAGCTCGCCGAGCTGCTCCATGGAGTACGGCTTGACGAGGATCGCCCAGCGGGCGGGGGAGGCGACGACCGGGCCGAGCCGCATGCCCATCTGGTCGAGCGCCTTGAGGGCGCGGGCGGCCGGCAGGGCCGGCAGGGACACCGCGCAGGGGGCGTGGCCGCCGGTGGCCAGGACGATCGGCGCCGTCGGCCGGTTGCCCCACCACCAGCGCACCATGCGTCCGTCGGTGGTGGCCGCGAGGAGGCCGGGGTCGAAGGGGTGCGCGCCGGGCACCGTGCAGTCGGGGTCGGGGCAGCTGCAGCGGGAGTGCCCCTGCGGGTCCGCCGCCACGCCCGGGAGTACGGGCCACTGCCACTGCGTCGCGTAGGTCAGGGCCGCGCCGATCAGCTCAGGCTTCCCGTCGCTGCGCCGGGACAAGAGCCTGCGTCGCTTTCCGAGGATCTCGCGCATGAGCGCTCGTTCCTTTCCGTTGCACGCCTGGCAACACCGTGGTCCACATCACATCATGTGTCGATCACTTCACTGTGCGTACCTGTTGGCGCATCACACCCCTGCCTGAAGCAAGGGGAACCCCTGTGGGTCGAACTCTGGGCTGCCTCCGCGGCCGTCCCGCCCATACTGCGTCTGTCGAAAGCACGGGCGTGGCGTAGGGGTGGCGAAGTATGGCGTTTGCCGTCGCGCGTATTTCTCTCCGCCTCCGCCACGGGAGGATGGGGCACGGTCGTCGGTGCATAGGACGCCCGGTTCCGTCACCAGGTTCCGGGTGGTTCCCAACCACCCCTGGCCTTTACCGAGTACGTACCCATCACGACCGTTGTGACGCTCCGTCGAGCAAGCCCAGTCGACCGCAATAAGCCGTCCCCTAAGGCAGTTTTAAGCCAACTTTGCATTTCCGCAAGAGGAAGGGGAGTTGTTCCCTCGCACCTCACGGACACCAGGAATCCCGACAGGACAATGCTGGACATCTCCTCACGAGTGCGTGTACATGTGGAGACACTGCTAGCGACGCAGAATGACATGGGGGTTTGCGATGCTTTTGAGCAGTACGTACCGGTTGGAAGGCCGGACGCCATGAACGCTCCGCACCCTCCGAAAGTGGCTGGAATCGATTCAACGGTTCCGGCACCCGCACACACTGTCGCGCCCGTGGCGGCGGGTTCGCCCCCGGCCGCCCCCGTACCTCCCCCGTCCCCTCCCGGTGCGGTGCTCCAGGACCGTCTCGCCGGCTGGGTCTCCGACCTCACCACCCTGCACGAACTCACCGAACGCCTGGCCCGCACGGCCACGCTCGACGAGGCGCTCCAGGAACTGCTGCGGGCCGGTGCCGCCCTCGTGGGCGCCCGACGCGGCCTCGTCGTCATGGAACCCGGCGACGGACTCGGCCCGGACACCACCCTCGGCCTGGGTCTCGCCCGCGCCGACCTCGGCCACATCGAGACGGTGCCGCGCAGCGCCCTGTCCTACGGCCGGATCCTCGATGGGCTGACCGTCGGTGAGGGCGGCATCGCCGAACCGGACCTGTTCGCCGTGGAGGGGCTCGACCCCCGCCACCGCGAGGTCGCGGCCCGCCTCGGCTACGCCGCCAGCTACGCCCTCCCCCTGACCACCGACACCGCGGGCCGCCTCGGCGCCGCCGTGTGGCTCTACGACGAGCCCGCTACCCGGCCAGCAGGCCGGTCACCCGGCCGGCGTTGGTCAGCCACCCGGAGAATCCGAC
>NZ_JBEXSH010000534.1:0-6271 GCF_040613555.1 Streptomyces sp. NPDC006265 | reverse complement strand
GGCCTTCGCGGCCGGCAACGACGACGTGGACGTCGAACTGCTCCGGTCCGCGCGGTTCGCCCTGCTCGTCGTCCACGACGACGACGTCCGGGAGTACGCCTACACCGACTGCGCGGAGCGGGCACGCGCGACGGCCGAGAGGTCCGGCTGGACGACGGTCAGCGTGAAGGACGACTGGAACGTGGTTCTCAAGGAACGACTCACTCAGGAGGAACCCAATGCCCCACGTCAGTGACGCCCCCAGCCCGGGCACATCACCCGAGACCCTCGCGTCGATCGTCTGCCCGGACCGGCTGGAGACGGTCTTCGGGGCGTTGGACTTCTTCGACGGCATGCCCTTGCCCGGCGCGGTGACCCGCAGCTACGACACGCTGGATCTGCTGCGCGGGATCGAGGCGTTCCTGAACTGCGTGCCCGGCGCCTCCATGGTGGCGATGCGACGCGGACTGCGGAGCGTAGGCATCGACTCCCGCACCATCGGCTACACGGCCCCGCGATGCACCTCGGCACCGGTGGTGCTCACGGGCAACACGGAAACCACCTACGGGATGACCTTCCTGGCGCTCGACGAGGACGGTCCCACCGTGATCGAGGCGCCGGGGAACTCACTGTGCATCGTCAACGATCTGTGGCAGCGCTACGTCACCGACATGGGCATCGCCGGGCCCGACAAGGGCGAAGGAGGCAAGTACCTCTTTCTGCCTCCGGGGTACGAAGGTGACGTCCCCGACGGCTACTACGTCGTGCGGCCGGCGACGTACGCCTCCTGGGTGCTGTTGCGCGCGCTGGGGGGCACGGAGAGCCTGCTCACGGCACGGATCTACCCGCTCTCGGCCGCGGCGGACCGGCCCGAGCAGCGCTTCGTCAACTGGGCGGAATCGGACTTCAACACGATCCACGCCAACGACTTCTCCTTCTTCGAGGAGATCGACACCATCGTCCAGGCCGAGCCGGCCGGCTCGCTCGACCCCGAGCGCGCCGGTCAGCTCGCCGCGCTCGGCATCGTGCGCGGCAAGCCCTTCCAACCGGACGACCGTATGCGCTCGATCCTCGACACCGCCGCCAGGACCGCCTCGGGCATCGTACGGACGCTGGCCTTCAAGCCACGCGACCCGGGCTTCTACTACTACCCCGACAGTTCGTGGAAGACCCCGTTCCCCACGCACAGTTACGAGTTCCTGTCGGCGGAGGGCGCCCGCCTGCTGGACTCCCGGGCGGTGTTCTACTACTTCGCGGCCGCCTCCTCGCCGGCGATGGTGACGGCGCCCGTCGGCACCGGATCGCAGTACGCCTACACGGCGGAGGACTCCGCGGGCGAGTGGCTCGACGGCGGACGGCACTACACGCTCACTCTGCCGGGCGGCATCCCGGTGAAGAACTTCTGGGCGGTCAACGTCTACGACCCCCAGACCCGGTCGCTGCTGCGCACGGACCACCCCTACCCGAGCGTCAACAGCCAGTCGGAAGGCGTCCGGGCCGAGAGCAACGGCGACACGGTCATCCACTTCGGCCCCACCGCGCCCGAGGGCCGGGAGGCGAACTGGGTTCAGACCGTACCCGGCAAGGGATTCTTCGTGATGCTGCGGCTCTACGGCCCGCTCGAAAGCTGGTTCGACAAGAGCTGGCGGCCGGGCGAGATCGAACCGGCGTGAGGTAGGCGGCCGTGGGTGAGGCGATCGGTCAGATTCTGTCCTACGGCGTCGCCGTGGCGCTGAGCGCGTTCCCGATCATCGGTGTGGTGCTGATGCTCGCCACCCCCAGGGCGCGCTCCAACGGGCCGGCGCTGCTCCTGGGCTGGATCCTGGGCCTGGCCCTGGTCGGCACGATCGTGCTGCTGGTCTCCGGCGGCGCCGGCCCGAGCGACCAGGGGCAGCCGGCCGACTGGGTCAGCGCGCTCGACCTGGCGCTCGGCGTACTGCTGCTGTGGGTGGCGGTGAAGGAGTGGCGCGGCCGGCCGCGCGGCGACGAGGAGGTGACGTTGCCGAAGTGGATGAAGACGGTCGACTCATTCACTCCTGTCAAGGCGCTGGCACTGGGGACGGCACTGTCCGCCGTCAACCCGAAGAACCTGCTGCTCTCGATCGCCGCGGCGTCGGCGATCGCGCGCACGGACACCGCCGCCGGCGCACAGGCCGTGGCACTGGCGGTCTACGTGGTGGTCGGGGCGCTCGGGCCCGGAACGCCGGTCGTGCTCTACTTCGCCCTCAAGGAGCGTTCGAAGCACATCCTCGACGGTCTCAAGCTCTGGATGGAGCGCAACAACACGGCGATCATGGCCGTGATCTGCCTGGTCTTCGCCGCGAAGCTGGTGGGCGGCGCCATCAGTGATCTCTCCTCCTGATGAGGGCGAGCATGCCCGGGCTGTTCCCCTCACTGCGGGGTTACCGGCGGCAGTGGCTGGGGCGGGACGCGCTGGCCGGGATGACCGTGTGGGCGGTTCTCGTGCCCGAGGCGCTCGCCTACGCGACGATCGCCGGCGTCCCGCCCGTCGTCGGCCTCTACGCCGCGCCGGCGGCCCTGATCCTCTACGCCGCCTTCGGCAGCTCCAGACACCTGGTCGCCGGGCCCATGGCGGCGACGGCGGCACTCTCGGCGTCGATCGTCGGTGAGGCCGCGGGCGGTTCCGGCGTGCGCTTCGCCGCGATGACGGCGGCCCTGGCCGCCACGGTGGGCATCGCGGCCCTCCTCGCCGGACTGCTGCGTCTCGGCTTCCTCGCGAGTTTCATCTCCGAGCCGGTGCTGAAGGGCTTCATCGTGGGCCTGGCACTGACGATCATCGCGGGCCAGCTGCCGAAGCTCTTCGGTGTCGAGGGCGGGTCCGGGAACTTCTTCGAGAAGATCTGGGCCCTGATCGAAGACCTCGGCGGCACCAGCGGCTTCACCGCCCTGGTCGGCGTCGGCAGCCTCGCCCTGATCCTCGTTCTCAAGCGGGTCGCCCCGGGGGTACCCGGCTCGCTGATCGCAGTGGCGTTGGGAATCGCCGTGGCCGCGGCCTTCGATCTGGAAGACCACGGAGTCGATGTCGTCGGCAGCATCGAGGCCGGTCTGCCCTCGTTCGGCTTCCCGGATGTCTCGGTCGGCGACCTGGGCGGCCTCGCTGCCGGAAGCGTCGGCGTGATGCTCGTCGCCTTCGCCGAGGGACTCGGCGCGGCGAAGAACTACGCCGCCCGCGACCACTACGAGGTCGACGCCAACCGGGAGCTGATCGGGCTCGGCGCCGCGGGCCTGGGCGCCGGTCTGTCCAGCGGCATGGTCGTCAACGGCAGCCTCTCGAAGACCGCTGTCAACTGGTCGGCGGGCGCACGCACCCAGCTCTCCGGGATCCTCGTGGCCGCCCTGACCGTGGTCACGCTCCTCTTTCCCACCGGCCTCTTCGAACAGCTCCCCGAGGCGGTGCTCGCCGGGGTGGTCATCGCGGCGGTGGTGGAGTTGGTCGACCCCCACTCGCTGGTCTCCCTCTACCGCGTCTTCACTCGCAGGCTCGGCCAGGCCTACGGCGTCGCCGCGCGGCCGGATTTCATGGCCGCGGCCGCGGCGATGCTCGGGGTGATGGTCTTCGACACGCTGCCCGGCCTCTTCATCGGCATCGGCGTCTCCCTGCTTCTGCTGCTGTACCGCTCCTCGCGCCCGGTCATCAGCGAACTGGGGCGACTGCCCGGGAACGGACACTTCGCCGCACTCGACCGACACAGCGAGAGCCGCAGGATTCCCGGAGTGATCGTGCTGCGCGTCGAGGCCGGCATCTACTTCGCCAACGCCGAGCGGATCCGGTCCGAGGCCCGAGGGGCCGCCGCCCGTGCAGGGGTGACGGCGGTCGTGATCGACGCCGAAACAGTTCCCTTCGTCGACGTCAGCGCCGTGCGCATGCTCGACAACCTGGGCGAGGAACTCGAGGATCTCGGAGTCCGGCTCCTGCTCGCCCGCGACGTGGGCCAAGTGAGGGACGTGTTGCGCACCGCCGAAGCCAGGACGGAGCTGAGGCATGTGTATCCCACGGTGCGGGCGGCGGTCGACGCGGCCAGGACCGGCACATGACTGAGCATGAGAGGAGGGCAGTCTTCGTACATGCTCCCGGCGGACGGCTTCGCGGCGGTTCGCTTCGTGCAGATCGCGCAGGCAAGACGCTTGCTCGTCGCGGCGCACGAGCTTGTGGAAAGCCTTCGAGCCGAAGGCATGCCGATGTACAGCGAGCACCGCCCTTGACCTGTACAAAGCAGGCAGGGAGCCGTCTTCCAGGAGTTCACCATGCGGCGCACCATGTTCAGGTCCAAGATCTAGCGTTTGGGTGTTTCCACAGGTCAGAGACTTGATGGCCCCGCTCGGGTCAGCAAACGGTCAGCATCGGGCGCGGAAGCGTCCCAGCTTGCTGACCAGGTGGCCGCCATGACAGGGGACCTGGACACGGATGCCTGGCTCCCGCTTGGGGCGTTCGCTGCGCTACTCGACAACTCGTCCGTGGGCTCCGTTCGGGAGCGAGGCGGCGTGGCTAATGGATGCCGGTTGCCCCCTCCGGCCGCTACCGCGACCTCGCCCGCCCCGGTGTCCTTCTCGTCCACCGCGCCGGCGCCATGGGCTTCGGCTTCGGCACCGTCGCTATTTCCGACACCGAGACCGAAGTCGCACCGCGGCGGCCCTCGGCGTGACCTGCTGCGCTGGGTGCGCGGATTCATGACGAGAACGCCTGAGAGGCGGTCATCGCGCTCAGCCTCAACGCGCAGACCACGGGCGGGACCATAGGGGACAGTGACGGACGGTCGCGCTGCCGGCCGTTTGTGGACCATTCGGAGATACGCCACGCCGGCCTCTTGGGACAGACTGGGGTTTTCGGCAACAGGGCCACGTCCAAAGCGGCTCGGCAAGGGCCTGAGCAATCGTCAGGAAGATCGGTAGTGGGTGAGTGTGAGTCCTCGAACACCTGCCGACAGCTGACCGAACATGCCAATCCATGTACTCTCCGGAGATCGCCCTTGACCTGCAAGAGCAGGCAGGGAGCAGACAAACCGGGAGTTTCTTCATGTTTCGTACAGTATTCAAGTCCAAGATCCACCGAGCCACCGTCACCCAGGCCGACCTGCACTACGTGGGGTCCGTGACCATCGATGCCGACCTGCTCGACGCCGCCGATCTGCTGCCCGGCGAGCTCGTGCACATCGTGGACATCACCAACGGCGCCCGCCTGGAGACGTACGTCATCGAGGGCGAGCGCGGATCCGGCGTGATCGGGATCAACGGGGCGGCCGCCCATCTCGTCCACCCCGGCGATCTGGTGATCATCATCAGCTACGCCCAGGTGACGGACGCCGAGGCGCGGGCACTCACTCCCCGGGTCGTGCACGTGGACCGCGACAACCGGATCGTGGCCCTGGGCACGGACCCGTCCGAGCCGGTGCCCGGCTCGGACCAGCAGCGCAGCCCGCAGGCCGTCGGGGCCTGACCGCGAACAGAAGGGCGCGAACAGAGGAGGAGCGTGTCGATGAGCGACCCGGAGATCCGTGACGACCGGGCGGCGGGCAGGCTGGAGGCCCTGTCCGGCGGTGAAGTCGTCGGCCGCATCGAGTACTTCGTGCTCGAAAGCCCCGAGCGGGCGCTCGTGCCCGTCCACACGATCGTCGAGCCGGCCCATGAGGGCAAGGGCATCGCCGGTTCGCTCGCGCGCGAGCTCTTCGCCCTCGCCGGCCGCGAGCACAGCGCCGTCGCCTCGCTCTGCCCCTATGTCACCAAGTGGATCGAACGCCACCCGGACGAGGCCCAGCCGGCCGGTCAGGACCTGCTGACGGCGGCGAAGGACTGGCTGAGGGCCCACCCCGGCCGCTTCTGAACCGGGCCGCCCCCGCCACGCGCACCTCCCCAACCCCGCTACCCCCACCTGGTCCCCTCCCGTCCTGCGGGGGAGTGACTGCCGAGGCGGGGGCCGGGTAGGCGGGGAGTAGTCCAGAGCCGGAGTCGTCCCACTGGCTGGAGGACCTGATGACGAACCCGATTCCCGACCCCGTGCCGCCGGCGCCGACACCGGGCCCGGATCCCCAGCGCCCGGAGCCGCACCCCGACCCGGTGCCGAACCCGCAGCCCCCGCCGGGCCCGGAGCCGACCCCGCCCCCGCCGGCGCCCACCCCGCCGCCGGGCCCGACCCCGCCGGCACCCCCGGGCCCCGACCCCGTGCCGGGCCCCGACCCGTCCCCGATCCCCCCGGGACCGGACCCCGTACCGAACCCGGAACCGGGTCCGCCCCTGTCCTGACCCGGGTACGCGAACGGGGCGGTGGACGGCATCC
>NZ_JBEXSH010000533.1:2945-6274 GCF_040613555.1 Streptomyces sp. NPDC006265 | reverse complement strand
GTGGGAAGGGGCCGCCGGCGGCCTTCACCGCGTCGGTGAGACCGAGGTCGTCGAACGCCTCCAGCGTGCGTGCCTGAAGGCTCTTGCCGCGTGAACCGGCGGGGAGTCGTTCGGTCGCCTCGATGACGTGGGTACGCACGCCGCGCCTGGCCAGGTCGCAGGCGAGGGTGAGGCCGGTCGGTCCGCCACCGACGACCAGCACGTCGACGGTCGTCTGCTGTGGTGTCCGAGAGGTGGGATCGGGCACGTCTCCCCGCTTTCTGCCGTCTGCCCCGGCACTGGATGCATGGAGCGGCGCTCTGCCGCACTATGCGAAATGTCCCCCACGGGCGGGGCGGCAGTGGCCCGTGCCCACCGGTTCCGCCCACATGGCCGCACCACCGCACGAGCTCAGGAGCACACATGGCTCACACCGCCGCCTGCCCCTTCGACTACAGCGAGCAACTCGAGTTCGATCCGTCCCTCGCACAGCTCATGGCCCGCGGCCCGGTCAGCCGTATCCGGCTCTCCTACGGCGAAGCCGAGGCGTGGCTGGTCACCACCTTCGACGGCGTACGCCAGGTGACGACCGACCCCAGATTCAGCCGGGCCGCCATCGTCGGCCGCGACTACCCCCGGATGACCCCCGAGCCGATCGTCTCCCCGGAATCGATCAACGTCATGGACCCGCCGCGCGGCACCCGACTGCGCCACGCCGCCGCCCGGGCCTTCACACAGAGCAGCGTGAAGCGCATGACGCCGGCCATCGAGGAGGTGGCCCACCGGCTCGTGGACGAGATGGTCGAGCACGGCCCACCGGCCGACCTGGCCCGTGGACTGTCCGAGCCGCTGCCCAACCACACCATCTGCGCCCTGCTGGACGTACCCGACGAGGACCGGCCGCTCATGCTGCGCCTCACCCAGCAGATGCTGGCCACCGCGCCCGATGCCCGGCAGACGGCGGCCGAAGCCAAGCAGCACCTGCGCGCCTACTTCACCACGCTCGTCGCCGAACGCCGGGAGGACGGGGGCAGCGACCTCATCACCACCATGGCCGCCGGCGACGAAGGGGAGGAGCCCCTGAGCGACGACGAGCTGGCGGTCCTGGCGCTGACCCTCATCCTCAGCGGCAACGACACGGCCACCTGCCAGATCAGCAACATCGCCTACGCCCTGCTGACCCGCCCCGAGCTCCACGACCTGCTGCGGCGCAGTCCGGAACAGCTTCCCCGGCTGCTGGACGAACTCCTGCGGCACATCCCCTTCCGCAAGGGCGTCGGCATCCCGCGCGTCGCGCTGGAGGACGTGGAGCTGGAAGGAGTGCTGATCCGCGACGGAGACTTCGTGCACGTCTCCTATCTGGCGGCCAACCGGGACCCGGAGGTGTTCGCGGACCCCGACGTCCTCGACGTCGACCGTGCGTCCCACCCTCATATGACGTTCGGCTGGGGCGGCCATCACTGCGTCGCCAGCACCCTCGCCATCTCGGAACTCAGGACCGCGATCGGGGTCCTGTTCACCCGCCTCCCCCGATTGCGCCTGGCCCTACCGGCTCAGGACGTGCCCTGGGACACCCAGACCATCCGGCGCTTCCCCCTGGAGCTGCCCGTGACGTGGTGAGGGGCGCGGGTACGGCCCGGTCCTGCTCCTTGCGGCGGGGCGCCGATACGCCGCCCCGCCGCGAGGAGTTCACGCACCCGGTGGAACCCTCCCGCTAGAAGGTGAGGTTCCAGGCGTCGATCCGCCCGGTGTCCTGTGTCGCGGTGTCGCGGACACGCAGCTTCCACGTACCGGACGCGGACTCCGACGAGGCGTCCACCGTGTACGTCTTCACCACGTCGTCCCCGCTGTCGCCGTCGGCGAAGTCCTCCAGCGGGTAGACCGACCCGTTGGGGGCGACGAGCGACAGCACCAGGTCGCCGCGGTACGTGTGCTTGACGTCCACACCGACCTTCAGCGCGGCCGGGGCGTTGCCCGTCACACCGGTCACGGTGATCGGCGATTCCGCCGTGGCGTTGTCGGCGACGGTGACGTCGGCGGTGTTCTCGAAGTACCGCCCGGGCGGCGGCGTGGTGCCACCGACGGCCTTCAGCGCGTCGACCTGACCCTCCCCGAAGAAGGCGTTCTTCGCCGTGGTGCCGGTGCAGCGGCTGTCGGACGGGCACGCGGTGTCCGTGGCCTGGGTTCCCAGCCGCGCGCGCAGATCAGCGGGGGTGGCGGCCGGATCGGCACTCTTCAGCAGCGCGGCGACACCGGCAACGTGCGGCGAGGCCATCGAAGTACCGTTCATGTTCCCGTACTTGCCGCCGGGGAGCGTGGAGTAGACGCCGTAGGCTCCGTCGCCGCCCGGGGCCGCGACGTCGATGACGTGCCGGCCGAAGTTGGAGTACGCCGCCTTGATGCTTCCGTTGCCCATCGCCGCGACGGTCACCACGCCCGGCAGCTCCGTCGGGAGGTCGATGCAGGCGTTGGTGAGGGTGCGGTTGACGGGGGTGGAGTCGTTCGGGCTGGAGCTGTCGGTGCGCTTGTTCGCCAGGTCGTAGTTGGAGTTGCCCGCGGCCGCGACCTGGAGGGAACCCTTGCCCTCCGCGTACTCCTGCGCCCGGCGCACGCCCTCGATGATGGCCGCCTGGTCCGGGTCGTCAGGGCAGTTGAACATCCAGGGGTCCGTGTAATAGCTGTTGTTGGTGACGTCGAAACCGTGATCACCGGCCCACATGAAGCCGCAGACGGTGTTCTCGGCGAAGAACATGCTCGTACTCGGTTCCGCGACACGCACCGAGGCGATCTTCACGCCCGGCGCGACGCCGACCACTCCCTTGCCGTTCTTCGCGGCGGCGATGGTGCCTGCGACGTGCGTGCCGTGGCTGCCGACGTCACGCCAGGCGCCGGCCCGGGCGTCGGCCTTGCCGTAGGCGCAGGAGACGGAGTCCGCCGTGTCGAAGTTGGGCGCGATGTCCTGGTGCCGGTCGTCCACCCCGGTGTCGAGGACGCCCACCGTGACGGACGCCGAGCCGGTGCTGACGGCCCAGGCCTTGTCGGCGTTGATCCTGGTCATGTCCCACCGCGCGGTCTCGGTGAGCGTGGTGGGCGACTGCCCTGGAGTGCTCGGCAGGGTGGGGGAGTAGGCGTCGGCGGGGACGTCCGAGGTGCGGGTCGCACCCACCTTCTGCACGCCCGCGACGGAGCGCATGGCGGCGGTGAAGCCGGCCGACGAGGAGTGGGCGACCACGACGCCGATCGCGTCGTAGTGCGCGAAGACCGAACCGCCGTTCGCCGCGACGGCGTTGCGAGCGGCGGAGGTGTCGCCGGGAGCGGTGATGACGAGGTAGGAGCGGGTTCCGGCGGCC
>NZ_JBEXSH010000533.1:0-2935 GCF_040613555.1 Streptomyces sp. NPDC006265 | reverse complement strand
CCCCAATGTGATCTGGGTCGGTTCCGGCGGCCCACCCGGCGGCAGTCTGGGCGGGCACGGCGGCGCGGGCCGCGGCCGGACCGGGCGGAAGGCCGGTGCCCACGTCGGCCGCTCCGGCGGGCGTGGCGAGCGCGAGGCCCGCTCCGACAGCGGCGACGGACAGCAACGGCCGTCTGAGACGGTGCCGGTATATGCGGGGGGTTGTCACAGCATCCTCCGAGAACCCGGGGCAAGGGGTGGTGCCTGCCGGGCCGTGGGTCGAATGGGTCGACGCAAGATTTCAGATGAGGGCATGACAAGGGAAGGGTCTGTGGCCATCGATCGTCAGGGGGAGACAAGTAGGTGACTCCGCTCCGGATCGCGCAGGGGGGCATGCTCTGTACATGCCGGGGTACACGCGCGTTCGTCAGCCCGAGGCAGGCTGGCGGCGTGCACCGACAGGGGAGGGAAGCATCGTGGCGACAGTGACTGCGGCGAAGACGGACACCAAGGTGGATGGCATGCCGGAGGTCGCCGACCCCTCCCGGGTCGCGCCGAAGGACGCCCGGCAGCTGACGCGTCTGTTCTTCGACCAGCTCGCGGTGCTGGAGGAGGGCACGCCCGAATACCAGTACGCGCGGAACACGCTGATCGAGATGAACATGTCCCTGGTCCGCTTCGCGGCGGGGCGGTTCCGCAGCCGCGGGCCGGAGGAGATGGAGGACATCGTCCAGGTCGGCATGATCGGCCTGATCAAGGCCATCGACCGGTTCGAGTTGACCCGGGAGGTGGAGTTCACCTCCTTCGCCATCCCCTACATCGTCGGCGAGATCAAGCGGTTCTTCCGCGACACCACCTGGGCCGTGCACGTCCCGCGCCGGCTGCAGGAGGCCCGGGTCCATCTCGCCCGCGCCACCGAAGAACTCCGCAGCCTCCTGGGCCGCACCCCGACGGTGAAGGAACTGTCGGAGCTGATGAGCCTGCCCGAGGACGAAGTCAGGGAGGCCCGCCTGGCCTCCAACGGCTACAACTCCACCTCGCTGGACGCGGCGATCAGCAGCAGCGAGGACGGCGAGACGGCCCTGGCGGACTTCATCGGCGCCGACGACCAGGCCCTCGAACTCGTGGAGGACTTCCACGCACTCGCCCCGATGATCGCCGCGCTCGACGAACGCGACCGGCAGATCATCCGTATGCGCTTCGCGGAAGAACTCACCCAGGCCCAGATCGGCGAATGCCTCGGCGTCTCCCAGATGCACGTCTCCCGCCTGCTCTCGCGCTGCCTGGCCCGGCTGCGTGAGGGCATGCTCTCCACCAACTGACACCAAGGCGGACGGTGGACGGTGGGCGCCCGGGTCAGATCATCCGAGGAGTCCGCTGCCGCCGAACTGGGTGTTCTCCCGCTGAGGGAGGCCGACGGACGAGGCGGTGATCATCCGGCTGCCCTTGGCGGTGGGACCGTCGGCACCGCCCGGGAGAACCCAGAGCGCTCCGGTGGAGGAGTTCTCCAGCGCGGCGCTGATGAAGAGCTCCGGTCGGCCGTCCTTGTCGACGTCGCCTGCGGCCACGGTGGTGCCGAATTCGTCCTCGGTCTCGCCGGCTCCGGGGATGCCGGCGGTGTCCTGGGTGAAGGCGTAGGCGCCGCCGCCCAGGGCGCCGGTGCGGCGGCCGGGGATGACCGTCACCTGCCCGGCGTTCGCCGCGCCCGTGTCTTCCCCCGGTGAGCCGGCCACGATGTCCGCCGCTCCGTCCCGGTTCAGGTCGGCCAGCGCGAGGGAACCGCCGAATCCGTCAGGGAATCGTAGGACGAGCCGGCGCGACGTCGGTCGCGCCCCCGGTGTGGTGCAGGCGCTACGACGAGGCCACGACCTCGCCGGCTGTGACCTGGGGTGGCTGGGGGAGCAGTGCGGCGAGCCGGTCCCGGACGAAGTCCTTCGCCCTGTCGGTCGACTCCTCGGCGCCGGAGCGGTCCTGGAAGACACTCGTCGACACCATCACCCCGCCCCCGGCATCAACCCAGTAGTAGGCCACGAAACCCTGGACCTGCCGAACCAGAGGCAAGAACTCCCCGTTCACAAGGCGCCCGGCCTCAACGGGCTCGGTCACCCCTTCGTACCGGCGAATCACTGCGTACATGGGCCGTCTCCTCCTGCTTCTCGACCTGTCCTGTGCGCATACGACGTGCCCGCCGTGAGGCGTGAGGGGTACGGCCGGCGGGAGAAGATCACCGGAAGAGCCTCCTTGGCCGAAGCCACGCCCCTCGGCACCATCCAGGCCCCCTGTACGGGCCCGCCCCGGCTGCCGGGCAGCCATCCGCCTCGTGTTGCCGCCGTCAGCCGGCGGGAGGGCCGTACGCGCCTGTTTTGCCCGTTCGTGGGGACCGCCCGAGCCGAACGGACGGCACGGCGCATAGAATCCGATCTCATGCCGAAGCCTGACGAGCTGATCGTTGACATCGCCGCCCTTGTGGAGTCCGGGCGGAGCAGCCAGATGTCCCTGACCGTGGTCACCGGTGGTGCTGTCATCACCGGTCGCCTGGCTCCCGAAGCCATGTGGCGGCAGCGGGTGTCGGAGGTGCTGACGGGTTCCGCCCGCCTGGGCGAGTTCTCCGCCGTCTTCGACACCCCGAAGAAGAAGGACGGGCCACCCACGCATCTGCACTTCCATGTCGCACGGATCCTGCAAGGCACCGTGGGAATCCCGGAGACGGGCGGCATGTTCCGCGTCGCGATCGAGGACATCAGTGCCTGGACCGTGGGCGACTTCAGCTACTCCGACCACTGACCGGCGGCCGAGCCGGGAGCGCACGACCGTGAAGGGCGGCTCTACGCGGCGCTGCCGTGACCGGCCTCGCCGGGAGCGCCCAGTGGCCGCGTCGGCCCCTCGTCCTCCACCACCCTGCGTTCCGGCTCCGTCCCGTCCAACTCCCAGTGGTGGCGGCACTCCTCGCACCGGG
>NZ_JBEXSH010000532.1:0-6274 GCF_040613555.1 Streptomyces sp. NPDC006265 | reverse complement strand
ATACGCTGATGACCTGATCAACAGGTGTGCGGAGCGCGGAAGTCGGGAAGGCCGCAGATGCGGATGCGGCAGCGATGGGGGCGGCAGTGACGGACGGATTCGACTTCAGCCCGGGAGCCCAGGTGCCCCTGGCGGGTGCGAGCGGCCAGACGGCGGCGACCTATGCGCTGGCCGCGGCGGCGTACCGGGACGACGAGGTCACCAAGATCCTGAACGCCGACAACGAGTGGCACCAGTCGAAGGTGACTCCCCCGCGCTCCTGGGCGAAGATCTTCCGCCCCAGGTTCGGCGAAGCGTTCTCCCGCGCGGTGATCGACCGGATGCTGGGTGCCGGGCGCAAGCCGGTCATCCAGTCCTTCGGCATCGAGCCGCAGGTCGTCGTGGAGCACTGCCTGGCGGCCCACCGCATCCGCCGCGACCGTGACAACTGGCTCTCGGCGATCACGGTGATCTGCGGGGTGCTCTTCCTGCCCGGCTTCCTGGTGTGGCTGCTGGTGTTCACGCTGCGCACCACCATGGCCAAGCGCGAGGACAAGCGGGCCGGTGCCCTCGCCACGACGCTGCTGGTCGCGGTGGGCGCGCTGGCCGTGCTGTTCCTGATCCGCATGCCGTTTACGGGCTTCTGGGCCCTGTACGGACGCGCGGCGGTGATCATGCCGGTCGTCGGCTGGTTCTGGGCCAAGCAGATCTGCGAGCGGACCGCCCGTGACCTGCGGGAGCGCTGGTCGAGTCTGCTGTCCGGCGGCGGTGTCGGCGCCAAGATCCCCGAGGCCGTGCCCGGCAACCCCGGCGACGCGGCCGAGCAGGTGCGCAAGGAGCTGGCCCGTCTCGCCGCCGAGCAGCGGTCCAACTCGGTCTTCTACGCGGGCCCCAAGGGCATACTCGGCATGGGTACGCGGTGGGGCAGCTGGCAGCTGGCCGAGGAGTTGGTCTCCGCCGAGCCGGGCAAGGAGTTCCACCCCTTCCGCAGCTGGGACGTCATCGTGGCGATCCAGGGCGGTCTCGGCATGCTGGAGCGCACGTCGATCAACACCGGCGGCTTCCCCAAGCCGTCCATCACGCACTGGATCGTCACGCCGATCGGCGAGAAGGCGACGGACGTGTCCCGGCCGAGCGGCACGGACGTCGACGCGTACACGGTCCGGACGCACGCCATCCAGGACATCTGCAACAAGCAGCAGTTCGGCAGCGGCGACCGGCACTACCTGGGTGTGCAGTGGGCCCTGTGGGACGGCCACCTGGTGATCACGATGCTGATCACGGTGACCGTGCTGCACGACACCCTGCGCATCGAGGTCACCGGACATGCGCTGGGGCCGGTCAACCCCCTGTTCAACGAGAAGCCGGCGGCCAAGGAGAAGGCGGTGCAGAAGGCTCTCCGATTCTGGGAGACCCGCACCGTGAAGCTGCCGCTGATCGACGCCGACGAGGTGGTACGGCTGGCCGCGCGCGCCCCGCTGACCTGGTATCCCCCATTGCTGAACTGGCTCGGCGGCAGTCTGACACTGCCCGAGCCGTTCGGTCTGCGGCACGCGTGGGCCGACCAGCCGTGGCGGCACCGGTTCATGGCCGACGACGCGCTGCGGGCGGCCACGCCCGTGCTGCGGGTGGTGCACACGGCGGCGCTGAAGGTGTTGCGGGAGAACGGCGTGGACGTGGAAAAGTTCGGGTCCCGGTCGGCGGCGCTCAGCGGGGCGGTTCAGGAAGCCGCGCCGAAGAAGGCGGACGTCTACGACGCGTAGGCCTGCGGCGGTCGAGCCGATCAGCCGAGGGCCGGCGGTGGCCGGTGTCCCTGGGGGCTTCGACCCCAGACCCCCTCGGCCTGAACGGCCTCGTCCTCGGACGCCGGACGGTTTGAGGGCTGCCACCCCGCCGCAATCAGGCGGTCGGCCAGGCCTCCGCCAGCATCTTCCTGGTGTCGGCCAGCAGCTGCGGCAGCACCCGCGTGTGCCCCACCACCGGCATGAAGTTCGTGTCCCCGCCCCAGCGCGGCACGATGTGCTGGTGCAGGTGCGCGGCGATGCCCGCGCCCGCGACCGTGCCCTGGTTCATTCCGATGTTGAAGCCGTGTGCGCCGGAGGCCGTGCGCAGGGCCGTCATCGCCTGCTTGGTGAGTTCGCCGAGCTCGGCGGTCTCCCCCGCCGTGAGGTCGGTGTAGTCGGCGACGTGCCGGTAGGGCACGGTCATCAGGTGGCCGCCGTTGTACGGGTAGAGGTTGAGCACCGCGTAGACCTGTTCGCCGCGCCGGACGACGAGCCCGTCCTCGTCGGACTTGGCCGGGATGGAGCAGAAGGGGCAGCCGTCGCCGGCGCCCGGGCCGGTCGGCTTGTTCTCGCCCTGGATGTAGGCCATCCGATGGGGCGTCCACAGACGCTGGAACGCGTCCTGCGTCCCTACTCCCAGCTGCTGCTCCGGCTCACTCGTCATGCAGTGCAGCATATGGCGTCGAGCTGGGGGGACGGCAAAGGCCCCCGGGATCCCTAGGTTCCACTGATCGTTGCAACACCCCAGTTCAGGGTGGCAATGGACTTCAGGATCCGGGAGGGCCGGAGGCCGCAGGGACCCAGGAAGCTGGTCCAGGAGCGGGAGGCATACTTCCGGCTTGTGGATCACGGAATGGGCTACTCCGAGGCTGCTGCAGCCATCGGCATCAACGTCCGGACGGGCAAGCGCCGGCGGAACGGACGCGGCGCCTCGGGCAGGAACAAGGCGGCACCACCGATCAACGAGATGGTGCCGCCGCCCGTTGAAACCGGCCCGCCCGCGCCGCCGCGCTCTCTGGGCGAGGCGGACCGCATCCACGTCGCCGACCGGCTGCGCGAGAAGGCCACCATCCGGGCCATCGCCGCCGAGCCGGGCCGCAGTCCGTCGACCATCGGCCGGGAGATACGCCGCAACCGGCACCCCACCAACGGTCAGTACCGGCCGCACGCCGTCCAGGAACCGCGCCGTCGCCCGCCGGCCCCGCCCCAGCAAGATCGGCCAGAGCCCGGAACTGCGCGACTTCATCCAGGACCACCTGACCCTGCGCTGGAGCCCGGAGCAGATCTGTCACGCCCTGCGCAGACGCTTTGCCGACCGGCCGGAGATGCACGTGACCCACGAGACCGTCTACCAGGCCCTTTACGTCCAAGGCCGCGGCGAACTGCGCCGTGAACTGACTCGCGCCCTGCGCACCGGACGGACCATGCGCCGCCCGCACCGTCCCGCCGCCAAACGCCGGCCGCGCTACTCCCGCCCCATGGTCATGATCAGCGAACGGCCCGCCGAAGCAGCCGACCGGGCCGTCCCCGGCACACTGGGAAGGCGACCTCATCGTCGGCCAGGGCTCCCGCTCCGCCACCGCCACCCACAAGGCCGTTGGTGTTCTCGTTCGAGCCGTGCTGCCAGGGGCTGCCGGGGTCGCAGAAGTAGACCGGGATGCCGGTGGCGATGCTGAAAGCGTGGTGGGCGGCCATCTCACAGCCTTGTCCCGGGTCAGGGACCGCTTCAGGTGTGGTGGGAGGGTCTGGGCGGTGTCGATGAGGGCGTTGCGGACGGCCGCCGCGCTGTGCCGGTGGGCAGGTGGGCAGGTGGGCAGGTGGGCAGGTGGGCAGGTGGGCAGGTGGGCAGGTGGACGAGCATCAGGTAGCGGGTGCTGCGTTCGAGCGGCAGTACTTCCCCAAGGGCAGCGACCTGTCCCGTCCCCACCCGAGAGGGCCTGAACGCCGTCGCCGCCGAACTCAACAGCCGCCCACGCAAAACGCTCGGCTGGGAAACCCCGGCCGAGCGTCTGTCCAAACGGCTCACGGCTTGATCAACTCACCGCGTGTTGCGATGAATCCCCGGAGATCCGGGGGCCTTCGCACGGTCTGATCAGACCTGAGTGCGCTCCTCGACGACCTTCAGGATCTTCGCGATGGCCTCGTCGAAGGGGATGCCGTTCTCCTGCGAGCCGTCGCGGTAGCGGAAGGACACGGACTCGTTGGACATGTCCTCGTCGCCCGCGATGACCATGAA
Organism: Streptomyces sp. NPDC006265; assembly: GCF_040613555.1. NCBI lineage: Bacteria > Bacillati > Actinomycetota > Actinomycetes > Kitasatosporales > Streptomycetaceae > Streptomyces > Streptomyces sp. NPDC006265. Next base: position 2,275 of record NZ_JBEXSH010000532.1, on the reverse strand, counting down.
GGGCACCTTCTGCTTCTGGGCGTTGCGGATCTTCTTCTGCATGCGGTCGGAGGAGGAGTCGACCTCGACGCGCAGGCCCTTCTTCTTGGCCGCGGCGGCGAACCTCTCCAGGTACTCCACGTGCGCGTCGCCGATCGGGATGCCGACCGCCTGGACCGGGGCCAGCCACGCCGGGAAGGCACCCGCGTAGTGCTCCAGGAGGACCGCGAAGAAGCGCTCGATGGAGCCGAACAGCGCGCGGTGGATCATGACGGGGCGCTGCTTGGAGCCGTCCGCGGAGGTGTACTCCAGGTCGAAGCGCTCCGGCAGGTTGAAGTCGAGCTGGATCGTCGACATCTGCCAGGTGCGGCCGATGGCGTCCTTGGTCTGGACGGAGATCTTCGGGCCGTAGAAGGCGGCGCCGCCCGGGTCGGGGACGAGGGGCAGTCCCTGCTTCTCGGCGACCTGGCGGAGCGTCTCCGTGGCCTCCTCCCAGGCCTCGTCCGAGCCGACGAACTTCTCCGGGTCCTTGGTGGACAGTTCCAGGTAGAAGTCGGTCAGGCCGTAGTCGCGCAGCAGGCCGAGGACGAAGGTGAGCGTCTTGTCGAGCTCCTCCGACATCTGCTCGCGGGTGCAGTAGATGTGCGCGTCGTCCTGGGTGAAGCCGCGGGCACGGGTCAGGCCGTGCACGACCCCGGACTTCTCGTACCGGTACACCGTCCCGAACTCGAAGAGGCGCAGCGGCAGTTCACGGTAGGAACGCCCGCGCGCGTCGAAGATCAGGTTGTGCATCGGGCAGTTCATGGGCTTGAGGTAGTAGTCCACGCCCTCGTCGAGCTGCATGGGCGGGTACATGCCGTCGGCGTACCAGTCCAGGTGGCCCGAGGTCTCGAAGAGCTTCCCCTTGGTGGCGTGCGGGGTGTAGACGAACTCGTAGCCCTCTTCCTCGTGGCGGCGGCGCGAGTAGTCCTCCATGACCCGGCGGATGATGCCGCCCTTGGGGTGGAAGACGGCGAGGCCGGAGCCGATCTGCTCCGGCACGGAGAACAGGTCGAGCTCGCTGCCGAGCTTGCGGTGGTCGCGCTTCTCGGCCTCGGCGAGGAACTCCAGGTGCGCCTTGAGCTCGTCCTTGGTGGGCCAGGCGGTGCCGTAGATGCGCTGGAGCATGGGGTTCTTCTCGCTGCCGCGCCAGTAGGCGGCCGCGTTGCGCATCAGCTTGAACGCCGGGATGTTCCGGGTGGTGGGCAGGTGGGGGCCGCGGCAGAGGTCCTTCCAGCACAGGTCACCGGTCTTGGCGTCCAGGTTGTCGTAGATCGTCAGCTCACCGGCGCCGACCTCGACGTCCGCGCCGTCATCGTGCGAGGCAGAGCCCTTGAGGCCGATCAGCTCCAGCTTGTACGGCTCGTCGGCCAGTTCCTCGCGGGCCTCGTCGTCGGTGACGACACGGCGGGAAAAGCGCTGGCCGCGCTTCTGGATCTCCTGCATCTTCTTCTCGATGGCCTTGAGGTCATCGGGGTGGAAGGGCTTCTCGACGTCGAAGTCGTAGTAGAAGCCGTCCTTGACGGGCGGGCCGATGCCGAGCTTGGCCTCGGGGAAGAGCTCCTGCACGGCCTGTGCCATGACGTGCGCGGCGGAGTGGCGCAGGATGTTCAGGCCGTCCTCGGAGGAGATCTCGACGCCCTCGACCTCGTCGCCCTCGGACAGGGCGTACGACAGGTCCCTGAGCTCGCCTGCCACCCGCGCGGCGATGATCGAGCGCTCGCCGGCGAAGAGCTCGGCGGCCGTAGTGCCCGTCGTCACCACGCGTTCTTCCCGCTCGGAATCGCGCTGGATGATCACACGGACGTCTGACACCGGTCTCTCCTGACTGAAGGGGGCTGCGGCGCCATACCCGAGCGCGCGCACGAGTAAGGATCGTACCGACCCGGGGCCGCCCTTCGCGAAATCAGTCCCCGCGGTCCCCTCCGCAGGCCTCCTCGAAGAAGTCGACGTTCCCGTGGAGCTCCTTCATCAGCCGGTCCCGCTCGGCGTCGTCGACCTGGACGGGAACGACGCCGTGGGCTCCGGTGAGGCGGCGGAATCCGCCCCGGCTCTCCAGCCGCCCCTGCACCCGTACCGGGAGTCCGACGAGGTGGGCGTGCCCGGCGATCCGGTACGCCTCCTCGTCGAGGGTGATCCGTACGCTCGGTACGTCGGCCCCGGCCAGCACGCGCAGCCGCACCGTGCCCTCGCCGCGCGACCCGGGCCTGCGCAGCCGTACCACCGCCCCCGTGATCCGCACCGGCACTCCGGGTTC
>NZ_JBEXSH010000531.1:0-6280 GCF_040613555.1 Streptomyces sp. NPDC006265 | reverse complement strand
GCCCGCACCTCCGCCTCCGCCGCCGCGGCGGCGACTTCGTCCCCCTGATCCTCCACACCCCGGCCCTCGAGCCGAAGCACCCGGAAGCGCCGCTCACGCCGACGGTGACGCACACGCCGACCGCGGAGACCGCGCCGACGGCGGATATCGTGCGGGCCGCGCCGACGGCGGATATCGTGCGGGCCGCGCCGACCGCGGACACCGCGCCGACCGCGCCGACCGCGGCGGACGCGACGGTGGAGGAGGAAGCGCTCGAACTGTCCACGCTGACCGGCGCCGACCCGACCCCCGCCCAGGAACCCGCAGCCCCGCAACCGTCTCCGCGCCCCTTCAAGCTGGGCACCTACGAGTTCACCAACCTCAAGTACGCCGACGCCAGGTATGCCGACAAGGCGATCCGGATCATCGAGTTGCTGGACGAGCACCCCAGGATCAGGGATTACGTCGGTGGCCGTCCGGTCCGCATCACCCTGCACGTGCGCACGACAGAGGCACCCGCCGACGTGACGGACCGCGGCGATGCGGGAGTCGACATCAACCTCGCGAGCTACTACTTCGAGAAGTACGACACCGGTTACGTCATGGGCATGCTGGCCCACGAGATCGGCCTGCACCCTCTGGCCTCGCGGAACGGACGCATCGCGGAGGAGGAGGATCTGCTCGCGGGCATGCCCCTGGCGGTGCCGGGCCTGGAGTCGTTGAACGAGCCGCGTTTCATGCACACCGTGGGCGCGGGCCAGGCGGATCACGTGATGGCGGCGTTCCCGCAGTCGATCCGGCACGGTCTGTACCGGGACGTGATCGTGGAGATGGCCCAGATCCTGGAGCACCGCGCGCGGGTGGGTGTGCCGGGCGCCAAGGCGGCGGACGTCACGGACCTGTTCGACACCTACCTGATGGACCTCGCCTCGATCGCGGTGACGAACGACCATCGGGCGCGGGCGATCACGGACCCTGGGTACACGGCGAGGTCGTACAACGCCTACAAGGCGCAACTGGAGGCGCATCTGCCGCAGGACAGCCGCCTCCGTGCCCTGCTGCCCGCCGACAAGGGCCGGTTCGGCGTGCTGCGGGACTTCGCCCAGCTCGCCACGAGCGTGGGGACCAACAACCGCGGTGACAGCATCCAGCAGCCGACTCCGGTCGGCGAGGCCAGCCCGCGTCTCCCGCAGGAGACGGACGACGGCCACCGGACCGAGGACGAGCTCGGCCGGCGGACCGTACCGGGCGTTTCGCCGTCGCGCCGCGGGCCTGACCGCCGTCCGCGCTTCGTGGTGCGGTCCGGCTTCGACGCGCGGCGCTTCACGCACGACGGTGACCCGGTCACCGACCTGACCGTCCGCGTCGCTCTGCGCGGTTCGAAGGAGCAGGGCGTGCGGGTGCGTGAGCGGCTGGACGCGGGAGTGGCCCGGTTGCTGAACGGACCGGGGCACCGGCTTCCCAGCGGGGATCGCCTGCACGTGACGGTGGAGTACGTCGACCCGGCCGACTCGCCGCATCTGACGGTGGACCTGGTGGGCCGGGACCGGGGCATGGACCAGAAGACCTGGTGGGTGGATGCCGAGCCGGTGCAGTTGGTCCACGAGTTGACGCACCAGTTGGGCCTTCGCGACGAGTACCGCGACGCCGACTCCCCGCACCGCCCGCACGTCCCAGGCAGCCTGCTGGGCGAGCTGGGCGCGGCCCCGGAGGACCCGTCGCTCTCCGCGGCCGGTCTGCGCGACCGGCATCTGGCCCTGCTGGGCGCACTGATCGGCGACGTGGACCTGCACACCAGCGACGTCGCCGATGACGAGACGACATGGGAGGAGGCCCGGTCCGCCGCTGAGCCGGTCATCCGCCGGTCGGTGTGGGTGGACCCGGTCTCCCTGCCCCGGCCCGCCGACGACACGGTGAGCGCCGACGTCCCCGCGCACATGCCGCAGGAAGGCTCTCTTGTTCCCTTCAGGTCGCGGAACTTCGAGTTCACCAACCTCAAGCACACGAGCGAGAAGTACCGGGACAAGGCGATCCGGATCATCGAGCTGCTCGGTGAGCACCCGGTGATCGCCGCCTATGTCGGTGGCCGTCCGGTGAGGATCACCCTGCACGTGCGTACCACGGAGACGCCGGCCGATGTGACGGACCGGGGTGCGGACGGCGTGGACATCAACCTGGCGAGTTACTACTTCGAGAAGTACGACATCGGCTACATCATGGGCATGCTGGCTCACGAGATCGGCCTGCATCCGCTGGCTTCCCAGGACCGGAACATCCCGGACGAGGAGGCGATGTTCGAGTACTTCCCGTTGTCCGTGCCGGGCCTGGAGGACCAGAATCCGCCGCGCACGATGAGCACGGAAGGTGCCGGGCAGGCGGACCACATCATGGCCGCCTACCCGAGCAGTACCCGGCACCGGATCTACCGCGACATCGTGCTGCAGATGGCCGACCAGCTGGCCCGGGCCGCGCAGGCCGGTGTGGAGGGGGCAACGACCAAGGACGTCACGGACCTGTTCGACACCTACCTGATGGACCTGGCGTCCATCGCGCTGACCAACGATCACCGTACGAACGCGGCCAAGGAGCCCCGCAACACCGCCAAGGTCTACAACGCCTACAAGACCCAGCTCGAGCAGCACATGGCTCCGGACAGTCCGGCCCGGGCGCTGTTGCCGGCGGACAAGGGCATGTTCGGTGTGGTGCGCGACTTCGCCCAACTGGCGGCGGCCGTCGCGGCGAACAACCGCGGCGACAGCATCCAGGTGCCGCTCCCGGCCGGCGAGGCCATGCCCCGCCTCCCGCAAGCCAACGATCCGACGTCCGAACCGGTCCCGCAGTCGCTCCGGTTGGGGCAGTTCGAGTTCACCAACCTGAACCAGACGGAGGCGTACGTCGACAAGGCGGTCCGGATCGTCGAACTGCTGGATGAGCACGCCACCATCAAGGCCTACATCGGCGACCGCACCGTTCGCATCACCCTCCGCCTGCGGACGACGGAGGCTCCGGCCGATGTGACGGACCGCGGTGATGACGGTGTCGACATCAATCTGGCGAGTTACTACTTCGAGAAGTACGACACCGGTTACGTGATGGGCATGCTGGCGCACGAGATCGGTCTGCATCCTTTCGCCTCGCGGAACGGGCGCATCGCCGAGGAGGAGGACCTGTACGCGGGGATGCCGCTTCCTGTGCCGGGGCTGGAGTCCTTGAGTACGCCGCGTTTCATGAACACCGAGGGTGCGGGCCAGGCGGACCACGTCATGGCGGCCTTCCCGCACAGCATCCGCCACGGCCTCTATCGCGACATCGTCGTGGAGATGGCCGGGGTGCTCGCGCAGCGGGCCCGGGTGGGTGTTGCGGGTGCCAAGTCCAAGGACGTCACGGACCTGTTCGACTGCTACCTGATGGACCTGGCGTCCATCGCGGTCACCAACGACCACCGGGCGCGGGCGATCACGGACCCGAACTACACGGCGAAGTCGTACAACGCCTACAAGGCCCAGTTGGTCGAGCACCTCCCTGCCGACAGCCCTCTGCGGTCTCTGCTGCCCGCGGACAAGGGCCGGTTCGGTGTGCTGGGGGACTTCGCCCAGCTCGCCACCAGCGTCGGCACCAACAACCGCGGCGACAGCATCCAGCAGCCCACCCCCGCGGGCGAAGCAGCGCCCCGACTTCCGCAAGGTGACGCAGTGGACCGGCGAGACCGTGTCACCACACCGCAGTTGGACGGGACCCGTGACATCCGCCCCCGATTCGTGGTGCGGTCGGGCTTCGACGCGCGCCGCTTCACGCACGACGGCGACACCATCACCGACCTCACGGTCCGGGTCGCGATGCGGGGTGCGGACGATCAGAGCGCGCGTGTCTTCGGGCGTTTGAGTGCGGGGGTCGAGGAGTTCCTGAACGAGCGGGGCTACCGTCTGCCGAACGGTGGCCGGCTGCATGTGACGGTCGAGCCCGTGGATCAGGAGGACTCGCCGCATCTGACGGTGGATCTGGTGGGCCGGGACCGGGGCATGGATCAGAAGACCTGGTGGGTGGATGCCGAGCCGGTGCAGCTGGTCCACGAGTTGACGCACCAGTTGGGCCTTCGGGACGAATACCGCGACGCCGACTCCCCGCACCGCCCCCACATCCCCGGCAGCCTCCTCGGCGACCTCGACGCGGACCCGGAGGACGCCTCGCTCCCCGCGGCCGGGCTCCGCGACCGGCATCTTGCCCTGCTGGGCGCGCTGATCGGCGACGTGGACGCGTACCCGGCTGGGCAGGGAGAACCATCCTGGGAAGCGGCCCGGTCGGCTTCCCAGCCGGTCACCCGCCGGTCGCTGTGGGTGGACCCGGTCTCCCTGCCCCAGCCCGCCGGCGGCACCGCCATGGCCGGCGAGGCCGCCGCTGCCGACGAAGCCGCCGCCACCGGCGACGTGCCGCCCCGGATGCTCACGCCGTTCCGTTCGGGGAACTTCGAGTTCACCAACCTCAAGCACACGGACGAGGGGTACCGCGACAGGGCGGTCCGCATCATCGATCTGCTGCGGAAGCACGACACCATCCGCCGTTACATCGCCGACCGGCCCTGCCGCGTCACGCTGCACGTGCGCACCACCGAGCCACCGGCCGACGTCCTGGACCGCGGCCCGGACGGTGTCGACATCAACCTCGCCAGCTACTACTTCGAGAAGTACGACATCGGGCATGTGATGGGCATGCTGGCCCACGAGATCGGCCTGCACCCCCTGGCCTCGGAGAACGCGGGCCTTCCCGACGAGGAGGCGATGTTCGAGAACTTCCCGCTGCCGGTGCCCGGGCTGGAGGACGTGAACCCGCCGCGCACCATGAGCACGGAGGGTGCCGGTCAGGCCGACCACATCATGGCCGCTTACCAGAGCAGCACCCGGCACCGCATCTACCGCGACATCATCCTGGAGATGGCCAGGGTGCTCGCGCAGGACGTCCGAAACGGCGAGGAGAACGCGAAGGCACAGGACGTCACCGATGTGTTCGACTGCTACCTGATGGACCTCGCCTCCATCGCCGTCACCAACGACCACCGTGTGAACGCGGCCTTGGAGCCGGGTTACACCGCGAGGGTCTACAACGCCTACAAGAAGACGCTCCACGACCTGCTGGCGGGGGAGGCCGAGGTGCGGGACCTCCTGCCGTCCGACAAGAGCAGGTTCGGCGTGATGAACGACTTCCGCCGCATCGGGACCTACGTCTCGCTCAACAACCGCGGTGCCAGCATGCAGCGGGAGGACGCGATCTGACGCCCGCCGGTATCCGCGGCGGCGGCCGTCAAGGGCGGCCGACTGCCCCGGCGTCCCACCGCCGAGAGCGAGGAAACTGCGGAACCGGGAACTGGAGGATCACCGGAAGCGGATCATGCGAGCCTGGCTCGCTCCGATGCTGGTCCACTCCTGCTCGTTCACCCCGCACCAGAACACCCCCTACGAGGCCCTGCAGAGCCGGCACCCGGACCGGTTCCTGTGGATCGACGAGGCCGGCACGGCCTCGCAGATCGGATCCGGCACCAGCTCGCCAACCGAATGGCGGATGCACAACCTGTGGATTCCTCCGTCCAGGGGATGGAGCACCCTCGACCCCGGTGCCCAGCAACTCCTCGCCGACGTACTGGTCCTGCTCATCCTCACCGAGGAGCGGGGCGACCGGCCGACGGACGCCCTGCTGCGCCTGGAGGACGCCTGTTCCAGCGAGCGGAACGCCCTCCCACCCTGCCTGGCCAGGGACCGCACACCGCTCGACCCGCGGCAGGCACTCGTCGGAGAGACACCTCGTTCGCTGCCCGGCTCCCACTGTGTCGACGGGTGCGCGTTCCAGTTCTGTCCGTATCCACCCAAAGGGCCGCAGTGTCGCACCGAACTCAACGAACTCTTCTGCATCCACCAGCACTCGATGCTCAAGAGGTTCCATTTCCAGGTGTGGCGCTCCCTCCGGTTCCGGCGCCGGGCGCGCTGGCGGCGCAGGACGACCGTCGCGAACCTGCGGAGGTTCTGGGACGAGATGGGGGCGCGTGCGCGCAACCGCGACCTCAAGGAGGCGTGGTCCCACGCGCGGGGCGCTGAGTGAGAGCGGGGCACTGAGTGAGCGGGCCCGTCACCAGGTCTCCGGCCGGACGGCGGACTCCACCGCGGCCTCGCTCTCGTGGTCGCGCACGGTGCCGGCGGTGAACTCGCGGTCGTACGCCGCCTCGTCCATCGTGGCGCGCAGGCGGGCCGCGATGCGTTCCACGTCGCCCCGTTCCGCCGGGGGGTGTGGGGCGCCCGCCCGTTTGCGGGTCGCC